>NZ_JALHPM010000029.1:0-49189 GCF_022842525.1 Luteitalea sp. | reverse complement strand
CGGCGATGAAGGCGCGCTGACGCGGATCGTGCGGGCGCCCGTCGGCGCGGCCGGCGACCAGCAGGCCCGCCAGCACCTCGCCGTCCGGCCCGGCGATCCGCACGAGGGTGGACACGCCCGTGACGGCGAGCCAGGCCCGGTCGGCATCCGGCAACAGCGCATGCAGACGGGCACGCGGGTCGACGCGGATCGGCTCGTCGGCCGAGGCCAGCAGCGAGGCCACGCCGGACTCCGCATCGAGGTGCGGCAGATGCCCCACCAGCACGGCCCAGGCACGATCGCCCGGAGTGACCACGTGTGCGGCGCTGCCGACGACGTGATCGAGATGAACGAGCAGGGCAGCCGCGACCTCGCGGGGTGATCGGGCGCGCTGCAGGTCGGCGGCGAGTGCCGCGAAGTGCACCGCCGGCAGCGACCGCAAGCGATCGATGGTCGCGACGACGGGATGGCACAGCCGCGCCCAGGCGGCCGCGACAGCACGACCAAGGCCCGCGATCGCGATGCCCCCCCTGGCCGCCGACCTGCGGTCGACACCTGCGATCCGTGGCGGCGGCGACACGAGCGCCATGAGTGCCCCGAGCTCACGCGTCATGCGCCGCTCACCCGCCGTGCGTCCCACCCGATCGACGCGATCCCAGGCGACGGGCCGGCCATCGACCAACGCGTCCACGACGACGCGGAGACTCGGGGCATCGTCGCCAACACGGCGACGCGCGGCAGCGACGACGGCCTCACGCATGCGCCATCTCCAGCGCAAGGCGTTCGAGAGCGCGGCGCAGCGCCACGCGAGCGGTGTCGACCCGAGGGCGATTGGTCATCAGCGCGAGTTGCTCGAGCGAGTAGCCGAGTTCGACGCGGGCGACCACGAGACGGCGATCGCCGGGCCGCAGGCGCGCGAGGGCCGCCCGATAGCGCCCCTCCGTCTGCCGCGCGACCGCCTCGTCGAGCGGCGAGGGCCGCGCATCGGGCTGGGCCTCGTCGAGCGCGGCGGCCACCCCGCGGCGACCGATGCGACGAAACTCGTCGTGGATGCGATTGTCGACGGCGCGGCGCAGGTACGCCTGCAGGGCATGATGTCCCTGCGGCTCGAAGTCGCCGAGCCGCCGGAGGGTCTGGACGAGGGCTTCCTGCACGAGGTCGGCCGTATCGGCCATGGTCCGGGCCCAGCGCGGCAGACGCCCGCGCGCCCACCGCCGCAGCGGATCGACGTGGCGGGAGAACAGCACGTGCAACGCCGACGCGTCGCCATGCTTCGCGCGCTCGAACAGCAGCGCGAACGACTGGCGCGTGATGGACATCTCCTGAGGAACGCCGGATCGCGACTCCGGCATCGCGCTCATGAGGTCACTCCGGCAGGCACGTCTGTCAGAGACGGACGACGCAGGCGATTTCGCACGTCATGGTGCTCCCCGCCACGGGCCACATCGTGCGGCACCGCTGTTCCCCACGGCTCTCGCGCACGGACCACGCGCGAGAGCTGAACCTGGCTGTGCTTGTGGAAACGACCGCCGGCCGCTGACCGAACGCCGCTACCGACCGGGCAGGTGCACCGCCCGGCCGTCGCGCGCCGACGCGTAGGCCGCCAGGGCGATGCGGAACGACTCGCGGGCGTCGCGGATGGTCGCCATCGGCGCCTCGCCCGATCGGAGGCAGTCGATCAGGTGCGCCATGGGTCCAGGCGACGGCGGGCCGAAGGGGGCCTCGCCGCTGCGCTCGAATACCCAGTCGCTGGCCCCGGCGGCGAGCACCGCGGTGCCCGGTGACCGGAACCACTGCTCGCTGATCTCGCCCCGCGTGCCCACCACTTCGAGGCGCACGACGCTGTTGTGCTTGGGCGACGGGCCCGTGCGGCGCGGGGCGTTGATCGTCCACGCCGCCTCGATCGTGGCGACGATGCCGTTGGCGAAGGTGAGCACCGCATGGCCCCAGTCCTCGACCGCAAGCTCGGTGTGGACGATGTTGCGCATGCGCGCCTCGACCTGGACGACCTCGCTGCCGGCCAGCCAGCGCAACGCATCGATCCAGTAGATGCCCTCGTCGATGAAGGCGCCGCCCGGCACCTTCGCCGGGTCGACGAACCAGCCGGGCGTGCCTGAGTTGTACCAGTCCTCGGCGATGGACCAGCGGCCGACCTGGTGCAGCACCGCGACGTCGCCGATCTCGCCAGCATCGATGCGGGCCTTGAGACCACGGTTGCGCAACCGCATCAATCCCTGGAACGGCACGCACACCACGCCGGCGGCCTCGACGGCCTCCACCATCGCGTCGGCCTCCGCCATCGTCATCGCCATCGGCTTGCCCATCACCATGTGCTTGCCGGCACGGGCGGCCGCGATGGTCAGCGCCGGGATGTCACAGACCGGCGTGGCGATGTGCACGATGTCGACGTCGGGCCTGGCGAGCGCCTCGTGGTAGTCGGTCGTGCCCTCGACACCGAACGTGTCACAGAAGGACGTGCGATGGGCGTCGTCCGGGCTGGCCACGACCACGAGGTGCGCGTGAGGGTACTCGGGCAGCGCGCGGGCGAGCCCGAAGGCGGAGTACCAGTGACCGAGGCCGAGGATGGCCACACCGTAGGATTTCGAAGCGTTCATCTGTTGTCGGGTATCGCGGGGTAGGGACCGCTCTCCGAGCGGTCCGTCATGACAGGGGCGAGACCGCCCGGACGCCGGCCGCTAGTCCAGAAAGGGGGCGACCAGGACGTTCCAGAGCGCGTAGCCCTTCGGCGAGAGGTGCAGGCCGTCCTTGATGAACAGGTCGGCGCGCGGCTTGCCGTCCCAGCCGATCATCGGGCCATCGACATCGACGAAGCCGAGGCGATCGTCGCGGTCGCAGTCGGCGCGCACGAGCGCGTTGGCCTCGCGGACCTGGGCGATCAGGGCCCAGCGCGCCAGGCTTGGCTTGATGCCGACGAAGGCGATGCGCGCGGCCGGCAGGGTGGCGTGCACACGGCTGACGAACGTGCGGAAATCCGCCTGCACCTGTTGCGGCGTGCGTCCCGCGGAGAGGTCGTTGTCGCCGGCATAGAAGACCACGGTCGCCGGGCGGTGACGAATCACGAGGCGGTCCACGTGCCGCACCGAATCGTCGATCTGCGTGCCGCCGAAGCCGCGATTGAGCACCGGGCGGCCAGGGAAGGCAGCCGCGACATCCCACATCCGGATGCTCGAACTGCCGACGAAGACGATGCCGCCCGGGGCGAAGGGCGTGGCGGCGTCCTGCGCCACGAAGGCGGCGATCTCCTTCGCCCAGCGATCCGACACCGCCGCGGGCGCGGCGGGCTGTGTCGAGGGGAGGGCCGACTGTCCCAGCCGGTCGTCTCCCGCGGCCCCGGAAGCACTGGCTGCGGCCAGCAGCAGCGTCAGCCACAGGTGCCGCATCATGGCCTGGCACGCTCCGGCGCGATCATGTCGGGGGTGGTGACCCCGGCCGGCAGTTCCATGATCCAGGCGTTGCGCCACTGGATGCGGGCACCCTCGGCCTCCATGCACAGGTACCCCTTGCGCCGTGACGAGTTGCGGATGCCGTTGACGAACTTGCCGTTGACCGAGAGCTTGGCGACGCCGTCGACGGCCACCAGGTCGTAGACGTTCCAGTTGCCGCGGCCGAGCGCGCGCTTCTCCATCGACTTGCTGCGCGGCCCGCGCGGGTTGTCCGGGATGATCTGCACGCCGCCGACACCGAACAACTCGCCATGCACGTAGTCGTCGGTCGGCATCACGCCGTCCCTGACGTGCAGCTTCGGCCAGTCGAGCTCCAGCATCTGGACCTCGAGTCCGTCGGGGAGTCGTCCCTTCGGCGAGGGATTGGCCGCGCTCCAGATGAACACGCCGGAGTTACCGCCGGGCTCGTGGTGCATCCACTCGATGTGCAGGACGAAGTTCTCGTACATCCGGTCGCTGCACATCACGCCGAGCGGCTTGCCGGTGGTCATGAGCATGCCGTCCACGACCGACCAGGTGTCGGGATCGGTGTTGATGTTGGTCCAGCCGGACAGGTCCGTGCCGTTGAACAGGGGCGTCCATTCGGGACGGGCCTGGGCAGCAGCCAGCGTCGGCACGAGGGCACAGCAGCAGGCGATGAGGAGGGCGCGCATGGGGAGCAACTATAGAATGCCGAATGCCGAATGCCGAATGTTGAATGTTGAATGAAGTGAAGGGCCGAAGGCCAAAGGGCGAAGTTGAAAGGGCGAAGTTGAAAGGGCGAAGGGTGAAGAGGTGTTGCCGATGTGTACCCGCCGATCGTTCCTGGCCAGCGCTGCGGCGTCGGCTGTCGCACTGCCTGGCCTCACCACTCCCGCAGGCGCCATGGCATCCGTGGTGCCGGGCTTCCCGAGCCGCCTCAAGACGAGCTGCAACCTGTACTCGTTCAACGGCCCCCTGGCCAGCGGCGCGATGACGCTGGAGCAGGTCATCGAGTACTGCGCCGAGATCGGCTTCGATGCGGTGGACCCGACTGGCTACTACTTCAAGGGCTACCCGACGGCGCCGCCCGACGAGCTCATCTACCGCATCAAGCACCTCGCCTTCAGCCTGGGCCTGGGCATCAGCGGCACCGGGGTGCGCAACGACTTCGCGGTGCCCGACGCCGCGAAGCGCGACGCCGACGTGGCGCACGTCGGCCGCTGGGTGGACGTGGCCGCCAGGCTCGGCGCGCCCGTGCTGCGCGTGTTCGATGGCCGGGTGATGCCCGAGGGCGTGCCGAAGGCGACGGTGATGGACTGGATCGTCGACGCCCTGCAGCGCTGCGTCGCCGCCGGGGAAGCCCGGGGCGTGATGATCGTCCTGCAGAACCACAACGACGCGCTCAAGGTGGCGACCGACTACCTCGAGATCCGCACGCGCATCCCGTCGCCCTGGTTCGGCCTCAACGTCGACATCGGCAGCCTGCGCACCACCGGCGACCCATACGCCGAGATCGCGACGCTGGCGCCGCACGCCTGCACGTGGCAGATCAAGGAACTGGTCTACCGCAACGGCAAGGAGGAGCGGGTCGACCTGGCGCAGGTCGCCCGCATCCTGAAGGAGGCACGCTATCGCGGCTACGTGCCCATCGAGACGCTCGGCCCGGGCGACCCGAAGGTGAAGGTGCGGCGCTACCTCGACGAGTTCAGGGCCGCGATCGCGTAAGCCCGTTCACCCGAAGTACGGCTCCAGCACGTTGCGCGACACGCGCAGGGCGCGCTTGCGGCCGTCGAGCGTCGTGCCGAACGTCGCATCCTCGACCTCGATGCACACGGGACCACGGTAGGTGGTCTCCATCAACGCGCCCATGAAGCGCGCCCAGTCGATCTCGCCGTAGCCCGGCAGCCGCGGCTGGTGCCACTCGAGCGGGTGGGCGAAGATGCCGACCTCGTGGATCCGGTCCCGACGGATGCGGATGTCCTTGGCGTGCACGTGGAACAGCCGATCCTGGAACTCCCGGAGCGGGCTGCACGGGTCCATGTGCTGCAGCGCGAAGTGCGACGGGTCGTAGTTGAGCCCGAGGTGGTCGGCGCCGAGGTCGTCGAACGCGCGCCGCCAGATCACGGGCGTCGTGAACAGGTTCTTGCCGCCCGGCCATTCGTCCTTCGTGAACGACATCGGGCAGTTCTCGATGCCGATGCGCACGCCGTGGTCGGCGGCCAGCGCCAGCAGCGGACGCCACACCTCGAGGAAGCGCGGCCAGTTGTCGTCGACGCTGCGCGTCCAGTCGCGGCCCACGAACGTGTTGACGGTGCGCAGCCCCAGCAGCGGCGCCGCGGTGATCACCCGCACGAGGTGCGCCCGCGCCACCTCGGCCACGGCCGGGTCGGGGTCGAGCAGGTTCGGGTAGTAGCCGAGCGCCGAGATCGACACGCCGTGCCTCGCGCAGAGCGCGAGGACGTCGTCGGCACGCGTCCTGGTCAGGTCGGTGACGTCCACGTGCGTCACGCCGGCGTACTTGCGCTCGGCCTTCCCGACCGGCCAGCACATGACCTCGACACAGGCGAACCGCTCGGCCGCGGCAAACGCCAGCACCTCGTCGAGCGACAGTTCAGGAAGGATGGCGGAGACGAATCCCAGGTGCATCACGCTGACATCTTCCATCCGAAGTGACCGAAGTGTGAAATGGCGGCGTGGCCGGGTTCGGCGATAGACTGGCCGGGCACATTCCAGGTGAGGGCGATGCCGCAGCAGCCATACGACGTGATCGTGGTGGGCTCGGGCGCGGGCGGGGCGACCGCTGCGCTGGTGCTGGTCGATGCCGGCGCACGTGTGCTGCTGCTCGAGGCCGGGCGCATGCTCACGCCGGCCACCGACTTCCTGTCGCACGAGATGCCGTGGGACCTGAGGTTCCGTGGCGAGGGCCCGCCCGGGACGTACGACGGGCTCTGGAAGATCAACGAGTACACGGCGCACCTCTACACGAACCCGCGCGAGGACACCTACGACGCGCTCGACCGCTTCCACTGGACGCGGCTGCGCGCGGTGGGCGGCCGCACCAACACCTGGGGCCGCTCCTGCTTCCGCCACGGGCCCCTCGACTTCAAGCCCGCGTCGCGCCAGGGCTACGGCGACGACTGGCCGCTCGACTACGACGAACTCGCGCCGTACTACGACAAGGTGGAGCGGCTGGTGGGCCTCGCCGGCCAGTCAGATCGGTACCCGAACATGCCGGACGGCATCTACGCCGGTCCGCCCCATCCGTGGCGGTGTACGGAACGCGACCTGAAGGCCGCGTGCGACCGTATCGGCGTGCCCGTGCTCGGCGAGCGCACCGCGGCGCTGAGCGTGCCACACGATGGCCGTCCCAAGTGTCACTACTGTTCCGGCTGCGGCCGTGGCTGCCCGGTGGGCGCGCGGTTCAGCACGCTCGATGCCATCATCCCGAAGCTCCAGGGACGACCCACCTTCACGCTGCGGACGCACGCCGTCGCCCGTGAGGTGCTCGTGGACGATCGCGGGCATGCGCGCGGGGTGTCGTTCATCGACGCGGTCACACGCAAGGAAGAAGAGGTGCACGGCCGGGCCGTGGTGCTGGCCGCCAGCACGGTCGAGACCGGGCGGCTGCTGCTCAACTCCCGCTCGCGTCAGCACCCCGCCGGACTGGCCAACTCCAGTGGTCGCATCGGCCATCACCTGATGGACACGATCAAGAGCGGGCCGATGGTGGGCATCCTGCCCTCCTGGAGAAATCGCCCGCGCGTCAACGACGATGGCGCCGGTGGCAGCCACGCGACGATTCCTCGCTTCAACTACGACCGGACCAACGGCTATCACGGGGGCTACTTCATCCTCATCGGCACCGGCTTCGGGCGGGGCGCCACGGCGACGAGCGGAATCCCGGGCTACGGCGCATCGCTGAAAGAGGAGATCCACAGCCGGTATGGCAGCGTGCTCTCGCTACGCGGCTATGGCGAGAGCCTGTCGCGGTACGAGAACCGGTTCGACATCGATCCCGGTCGCACCGACGCCTTCGGCATCCCGCAGGTGCGCTTCGCGTGCGGCCATGGCGACAACGAGCGGCGGATGATGGAGGACATGTACGGCTGGATGGAGCGTATCCTCCGCGCGTGCGACGCCGAGATCCTGCCGTACAGCAAGCGGCTGGAGCCGCTCGGTGACGCGACGCACGAGTGCGGCACCGCGCGCATGGGGCTCGATGCGAAGACCAGCGTCCTCAACCGGTGGGGCCAGGCGCATGACGTGCCGAACCTGTTCGTCACCGACGCCAGCGGATTCGTGACCAGCCCCGGGACGCATGGCATCACCACCTGGATCATGGCCCTGGCCTGGCGCGCGAGCGAGTACCTGGCCGAGGGGCTCCGCACGGGAGACATCGGATGACCACGATCAGCCGGCGGACGGTGCTCGCCCTGCTGAGTGCCGGCATCGCGCACACGCACCTGGAGGCCGCCGCGGCGGCCGTGCTGGCCTGGCGCCAGGCACCTGCCGCGTACGTGCCCGCATTCTTCACCGCTGCGGAGCATCACCTGCTGGATGTGCTCACCGAGCTGATCCTGCCGGCGACGCCGCGCTCACCGGGCGCGCACGCCGCCGGAGTAGCCGATTTCGTCGACCTGGTGGTGGCGCACAGCACGCCCGAGACCCAGCAGGCCTGGCGTCGGGAACTCCTGGCCCTGGACGACGAGGCCCGGCGGGCCGGAGGCACTCATTTCACGGCCCTTGCCGACCACGGCCGACGTCGGGTGCTCGACGCGCTCAGCGCGGAAGAAGCACACCCCGCCACCGACGCCGTCAGGGCCTTCGTGCGCGTGAAGCAGGCCACGATCGATGGCTTTTACAGCAGCGCCATTGGATTGAGACAGGAACTCGGCTACCTGGGTCCGCAGATGCTGGCCGAGTTCAAGGGCTGCGTGTAGCGTCCGGGGCTGCGCTCGAGATCCGCGCGCTTGCCGAGCGGGCTGCCGGCGACGGGTGCTGGACGCGCCCAGATGAGCGGGAGCCCGCGAGCCGTTCGCCGTTTCGGCGCTCGGCGTTCGGCGTTCGCCCCTACGGTACCCGCGTGCTCTGCCAGCTCACCATCTGCCAGCGGCCGTCGCGCAGCACCCACACATCGGTGTAGCGCAACTGGTTGTCGAGGGCCTGTCCGCGCGCCGTCACACGGAATCGCCCGGCGCCGGTGACGACGGCGGTCGTGCCGTAGACGCGCACCTGAACCTCGCGTGGCTCGATGGACTCGTACTTGACGGTGCCGCTCCGCATGCTGTCGATGAAGCTCGCCTTGCCATCGACCGCCGCGCTCGAGTGCGTGTACACGAGGTCGTCGCCGAGCAGGCGGCCGAGGGCGCCGAAGTCGTTGGTGGTCTGGGCCGTGAACCGGGCGGTGTCGGCGGCCTTCACCGCCTCGGCGGCGCTGTCCTGGGCCGCGGGGTGCATCTGGGTCAGGGCCGCCACGAGCAGGGCGACTCCCGTCGCCGCAAGCAGTTTGCGCATGGGCCCATGGTAGGGGAAGAGTCGGGGAAACGGGTAAGGGGAACCGGGAACCGGGAACCGGGAGCCGGGAACCGGGAGCCGGAAGCCGGGAGCCGGGAGCCGGGAGCCGGGAGCCGGGAGCCGGGGCGTCGGGAGGGGCGGTGAGGCGGCGTTCAGCCGGCCCACCGTCGGCGTTTCCTTCTCAGATGATGGGCACAGGGGCACGAAGGTGATGACACGAGTCCCGACGACCCCGCCCCGTCACGTGCTGCAGGCCGAGGACCTGTTGCTCGCCCTCTGGATCCTCGTCCTCGAGGAGGGACTGCGGCGGTGGGTCGACGATCCGGTGCGCCTGCTCACCCTCGGCGCGGACGACCCGACGGCCGGTCTCGTCGCACATCCGGCCGATGGCTGGCTGGCCTGGCTGGCGGCCGCGCCCCCGGGGTTGCTGATCCTGCTGGGGTTGTGGCTGTTCGTGTTGCTCACCCGAGGCCCCGAGGATACCGACCGCGACGTGGCACTCGGACGCCGGTGGCCCATGCTCGCGCTCGCGCTGCCTCTCCTGTCGATCTACGCGCTCGTCGCCTCGGGCATCCAGTCGGCACTGGGCCGCATGCCGCCTCGCGCGGATGGGGACGAGCCTCCCTGGCCCGGCCCTGCCGTGCCGCGCTGGCTCCGTCGGACGGCCGCCCTGCCACTGGCCCTCGTGGGCGACGCCATCTTCCGCGGTGGCATGCTCGCGATCACGGAGGCCGACCGGCTCGCCACCGCCAGTGACCTGCTGTCGCTACGGTTGGTGTTTGCCGTCCTCGCCACCGTGTTCCCCTTTACGCTGCTCGTCGCCGGGCCGCGCATCGCGGCCGGTGCCGAGATGGCGTGGACGCCGTGGATCCTGCGGTTCGCGTTCCTGCACGCCGCCTCGTTCACGCATTTCTGGAGTCGATGGTGAACGACGAGATCAACCTCTGGACCGACCCCGGGCACGCCGAGCGGTACCTGCAGATCGCCTACCAGATCCCGCGGCGCACGGAAGGCGAAGCGTCGCTGCTCGAGTGCATCCCGGCGGCCACCGGACGCATCCTCGATCTCGGCAGCGGCGAGGGACGCCTCATCGGCCTGTTGCTGGAGCGGTTGCCCGACGCCACCGGCGTCGCGGTCGACTTCTCCGACACGATGCTCGATCGCCTCCATGCGCGTTTCGACGGGGACGCACGCGTCGAGGTCCTCCGACACGACCTCGACCAGCCGCTGCCCGACCTCGGCACCTTCGATGCCATCGTCTTGAGCTTTGCCATCCACCACCTGGTCGATGCGCGCAAGCACGCGCTGTACGCCGAGATCCATGCGCGGCTGGCGCCAGGCGGGGTCTTTCTCAACCTCGAACACGTCGCCTCGCCCACGCCAGCGCTCCATCACTGGTTCCTCGCCGCCCTCGGCGTCGCGCCCGAGGACGACGATGCGTCCAACAAGCTGACGGCGGTGGAGACGCAGCTGCAGTGGTTGCGCGAGATCGGGTTCGCCGAGGTGGACTGCCACTGGAAATGGCGGGAACTCGCCTTGCTCGCCGGCGTGCGCCCCCTCTGACGACTCCATGACAAGATGGGCCGCGTCAGCTCACCTCTGTCTCCGGAGTCGTGCACATGTCCGTCCCTGCCCGTCCTGATCGTCGAACCTTCCTCACCACCGCCGGAGCGACCGCCGCCGCGCTCGCGGTCGGGGCCCGTCCGGGCCGCGCCCAATCGACCGACAAGCTCCGCGTGGCCATCATCGGCGTCGGGGGGCGGGGCGGCGCCCAGCTCAAGGGCCTGTCGGGCGAGCAGATCGTCGCCATCTGCGACGTCAACGGCGAGAACCTGGCCAGAGCCGGGGCGATGTTCCCGCAGGCGAAACAGTTCACGGACTTCCGTCGCGTCTTCGACCACGCCAGCGAGTTCGACGCCGTCGCCGTCAGCACCGCCGAACACACCCACGCGTTCGCCACGCTGCCGGCGCTGCAACTGAAGAAGCACGTCTACTGCGAGAAGCCGCTGACCTACAACGTCCACGAGGCGCGCGTCATCCGCGAGGCGGCGGCCAAGGCTGGCGTCGTCACGCAGATGGGCACGCAGATTCACGCCGGCGACAACTATCGCCGCGTCGTCGAGCACATCCAGTCCGGCGTCATCGGCAAGGTCACCGAGTGTCACGTGTGGGTGTCGCGCGCCTGGGGCTGGCACGCCAGCGAAGCCGAGGCGACCGCGGCCAAGGACATCGTGTTCGTGCAGGATCGGCCGACGACGGTCGATCCGGTACCGCCGTCGCTCGACTGGGACCTCTGGCTCGGTCCGGCCCCCGCGCGTCCCTTCAACTCCGTCTACCTGCCCGGGCCCAAGTGGTACCGCTGGTGGGATTTCGGGAATGGCACGATGAGTGACCTCGGCAGCCACTGGATCGACCTGCCATTCTGGGCGCTCAAGCTGAAGTGGCCGTCGGCGGTCGAGGCGTCGGGTCCGCCGGTGAACGCGGAGCTCGCACCGGCGTCGATGTCGGCCACCTACACCTACGAGGCCGATGGCGATCAGCCGGCGCTCTCGCTGACGTGGCATCAGGGGACGTCCAAGCCGGCGATCTGGACGCAGGGCGGCATCCCGAAGTGGGAAGGCGGCGCGCTCTTCATCGGCGACAAGGGCATGCTGCTGGCCGACTACTCGAAGTTCGTGCTGCTGCCGGAAGAGAAGTGGGTGGGCTACACGCCGCCGCCGCAGTCGATCCCGCCGTCGCTGGGGCACCACCAGGAGTTCATCCACGCCTGCAAGACCGGCGCGCCGACGACCTGCAACTTCGCGTACTCGGGTCTGCTGACCGAGGCCAACCACCTCGGCAACGTCGCCTACCGCGTCGGCAAGAAGATCCTCTGGGATCACAAGGGCATGCGCATCACCAACGCGCCTGACGCCGAGCGCTTCATCAAGCGCCCGTCGTACCGGCAGGGCTGGACGCTGGCGTAGGCACCGGCGACCGGGACGAGGGGCCCGCGGGCCCTCGTCCCGGCGGTTCGTCGCCGCTGCAGTACCCTTGAAGGATGCCTACCTCTGTTGCCGCGTACGCGGCCCAGGATGCGTCCAGCCCGCTCGTCCCCCTCACCATCACCCGCCGCGACCCCGGTCCGACGGATGTCCAGATCGACATCCTCTACTGCGGCGTGTGCCACTCCGACCTCCATACCGCCCGCAACGAGTGGGGGATGACGGTCTTCCCCGTCGTGCCCGGTCACGAGATCCTCGGCCGCGTCACCGCGGTCGGAACTGCCGTGACGAAGTTCACGGTCGGTGACACGGCCGCCGTCGGCTGCCTCGTGGACTCGTGCCGCGAATGCGCCAGCTGCAAGGCCGGGCTCGAGCAGTACTGCGACGTCGGCGGATTCGTCTTCACCTACGGCGCCCCTGACGCGCACCTGCCAGGCCAGATGACCCACGGTGGTTACTCCACCAGTGTGACGGTGACCGAGGACTTCGTCCTGCGCGTGGCGAGTTCCCTCGATCCGGCGGCGGCCGCGCCGCTGCTCTGCGCCGGCATCACCACCTACTCGCCGTTGCGCCAGTGGGGCGCCGGCCCCGGCAAGAAGGTCGGCATCGTCGGCCTCGGTGGCCTCGGGCACATGGGCGTCAAGTTCGCGCATGCGATGGGCGCCGAGACGGTGCTGTTCACCACGTCGGCCGGCAAGGTCGCCGACGGCCTGCGCCTCGGCGCCAGCGCGGTCGTCATCTCGAAGGACGCCGCGGCGATGCAGCAGCACGCCGGCAGCTTCGACCTGATCATCAACACGGTGTCCGTGTCGCACGACCTCGATGCGTTCACCAACCTGCTCAAGCGCGACGGCACGATGGTCCTCGTCGGCGCGCCGGCCGAGCCGCACCCGTCGCCGAACGTCATGAACCTCATCTTCCGTCGTCGCGCCATCGCCGGCTCGCTGATCGGCGGCCTGCCCGAGACGCAGGAGATGCTCGACTTCTGCGCCGAGCACAACATCACCTGCGACATCGAACTCATCAAGATGCAGGACATCAACGACGCCTACGAGCGCATGCTCAAGAGCGACGTCAAGTACCGCTTCGTCATTGACATGAACAGCCTTCGATAAAGGTCAAAAGGGCGAAGAGGGCAAAAAGGGCAAAACGACACCACCGAAGACTGAAGGGTCAAGGAACCGCAAGCCTTGAAGAACAAAGGGGGCGGCACACCACGGTGTGCCGCCCCCTTTCTACTTTTGAACCTTCAGTCCTTCGAACTTCGATTCTGTCTTCTAGCCCTGTTTGCCCTTTTCGCCCTTAAGGACTTTTCGTCAGAAGCTGACCCGGAGGCCGAGCTGGATCTGGCGGGGTGTCGTGGCCAGGCCGCGGATGGTGCCGAAATCCGTCGACGAACGGTTGCCGTTGGGGGCGCCGAAGTTGGTGCGGTTCAGGACGTTGAAGGCCTCGACGCGGACTTCGAGGCGCGACTGGCCGAGGCCCAGCCCGAAGCCCTTGTGCAGACCGAGGTCCATCGTCCAGATGGCCGGTCCGCGCGCGACGTTGCGCGGGGCGTTGCCGAACGGCTGCCGCGGATCCGTCGGGACGCTGACGTTGTCGCGATTGAACCAGTTGTCGATGGTCTGCGACCCGTCGGGCGCGTAGATGTCGCCCGAGATGTTCGGCCGGTACGTCGGCGCCCCACTCACGGAGAACTGCGCCGACGGCGCGTACGTGAGGTTGACGGGCAACCCACTGGTCATCGTGTTGATGGCCGTCAGGCGCCAGCCGCCGGCCACGGCCTTCACAATCGCGTGCGCGTCGTTGCCCCAGCGGTGTCCCGTGCCGAACGGCAGTTCCCACACCACCGAGGTCGTGTTGTTCAGCGGCTGGTTGTAGCCAGACAGCCCGAACTCGCCCTCGATGTTGGCGTAGTTGACGCGGCTGTTGTCGCCATTGGCCGTCTCGAGATGCCCCGAGGCGTTGTCGCGGGCGCGCGACCACGTGAACGAGTTCAGCAGATACAGGCTGCCCGACCAGCGGCGCTCCACCTTGACCTGCAGGGCGCGGTAGTCGGCGCGACCGCCGTCGAACGCCGTCTGGATGAACTGATAGTTCTGGATGGGCCGGCGCAACTGCAGCAGCGTGTTCTCGCCCACGTTGTTCGGGCGCGCCTGGTTCAGGTCGCCCAGGATCATCAGGTGGTCGCTCTTGTTGCCGATGTAGGCCACGTCCACCAGCAGGTTCGAGAGCAGCTCGCGCTGCACGGTGACGTGCCAGCTCTGCACGTAGCCGGTCTTCAGGTCGCTCGGGATGTGGTTGACGCGGCCGTTGAGCGGGTTGAAGTTGGCCGGCACGTTCAGGCCTTCGGGGTAGCCCTGCTGCGTCGTCCGGAAGCAGGCCGTCGGTGCCTGCCCGGGCGCGCACAGGCCCTGCGACGGCTGCTGCGCGATCGTCACGGGAACGACGTGCGGGCCGTTGAACGACAGCAGATTCTCGCCGCCCAGCCGGTTGAAGTGGATGTAGCTCATGCCGTACGCCGAGCGGACGACGGTGCGCGGCGTCACGCTCCACGCCACGCCGACGCGCGGCGCGATGTTGTTGCGATCCGGGTTGACGAGCGCGCGGTCGTAGATCGACCCGTCGGTGGCCTGCAGCAGCGTGTTGGTCGCCGGGTCGAAGTTGGTGAGGAAGTTGTCGTCCTCCCACTGCGGGGTGCCGAACTCGTAGCGCACGCCCATGTTCACCGTCAGGTTCGGCGCCACCTTCCAGTCGTCCTGCAGGTAGCCGAAGTGCATCCGCTGGCGCAGGTTGAAGACGTACGGGTTGACGAGGTCGTACGAGCTGCGCGCGCCGACTAGGAAGTCGGCCAGGTTGAAGATCGGGGCATTGGCCGCTGCGCCGGTCGGCCGGCTGAACTGGCCTCCGTAGCTGTCGGAGCCGTACTTGGGGTTGACGTCGTCGACCTCGGTGTCGATGCGCTGGTACTCGTAGCCGGTCTTGAGCGTGTGCGCGCCCTTGATCCACGAGTAGTTCAGCCGCAGGTCGACCACGAACGGGTTCTGGAACTGCGGATTGCTGCTCTGCCGCCCCCAGGCCGTCCAGCCGTTGACCGACTGCTGGGTGAGGCCCCCCGCGAAGTACGTGTCGGTGGGCAGCCCCGTGATGCCGTACGCCTCGAGCATGTTCGGGCCGCCGGTCCCGAGCGCGGACTTGCCGGCGTCGGTGCGCGACACCCCGATCCGCACTTCGAGCAACGAGTTGGTCGAGAGCGTCCGCGTCAGGCCACCCGCGTACTGCTGGTTGAGCACCTCGACGAAGTTGTTGGCTGGCGAACTCGTCTCACCCGGGATGGGACTCGGCTCGAAGTTGTTCACCTTGCGGTGACTGAAGCGGAAGAACGTGGTCGTCGCGGCATTGAGCTTCTGGTCGAACTTGATGTCGAACTTGTCGTTGAAGCTCTCCTGCCGCGGCAGCGAGTCGAAGTTGTTCGAGAGGCCCGCCCGCGTCGGCGCCGGCAACCCCGCCAGGACCTGCCGGGCGAAATCGGTGATCGCTGCCTGCGGCACGACGCCGTTGGCATAGACCTCGCCGGTCAGGGCGTTGCGCACCGGGATGCCGAGGTTGCCCTGTCGCTGCTCCATCGTCGGGATGCTGGCGAAGGTGAGCTGCTTGGCCACCTCGCGGAAGCCTTCGTAGTTGAAGAAGAAGAAGGCGCGGTCCCGAAGGATCGGCCCGCCGAACACGCCACCGAACTGATTGCGGTTCATCTCCGGCTTGACGCCCGAGGACGGCTTGAAGAAGCCCGTGGCATTCAGCTTCGTGTTCCGGTTGAACTCCCAGGCCGCGCCGCGGAACTGGTTGGTGCCGCTGCGGAACGTGGCGTTGATCACCGCGCCGCCGGCCCGGCCGAACTCGGCGCTGAAGTTGTTGGTCTGGACCTTGAACTCCTCGACGGCATCGGGCGACACCTGGACGACCTGGTTCGAGAACCCCTGGTTGCTGGTGCCGTAGGAGTTGTTGTCGACGCCATCGAGGATGAAGTTGTTGAGGGCACTCCGCAGGCCGTTGACGTTGAACGACGCGTCACGAGAGTTCGAGATCGAGGAGCGGCGCACGCCGGGGCTGAGCAGCGCCAGGTCGGCGTAGTTGCGACCGTTGAGCGGCAGGTTGATGATCTGCTCGCGGCTGATGACGGTGCCGCGGTCGCTCGACTCGCTTTCGAGCAGGCGGGCAGCGCCACTGACCTGCACGGTCTCACCGATGCCCCCCACGGCCAGGGCCAGGTCGACGCGCTGGCGGGCGTTGACCGTGACCGTGAACGGGTCGGCGATGGCGGTGGTGAACCCCTGGAGTTCGGCCTTCAGGGTGTAGGTGCCGACGCGCACGTTGAGGAACTGGTACTGGCCCCGCTCGTCGCTGACGGCCGTCGTCGAGATGCCGGTGGCCGGGTTGGTCAGCGTGACGGTGACGCCGGGCATGGCCGCGCCAGACTGGTCGCTGATGAAGCCGAGGACGGTGGCGCTGTCGAACTGGGCAAATGCAGCGGCGGTGCAGAGGTGCAGTGCACACAGCACGGCAAGGAGGCGAGCGAGAACAGGTTGGCGCATGAACCCTTCCGAGGAGCGGACAGCCGCGCACACGCCAGGCCGACGGGCCTGCCGGTGCCTGTGCGGCTGCGTGACGACGGGAAGGATACGCGAAGCGGGCGAACGCCGCTGCAACGGCAGGGCGACGACGCGGTGACGAACGGGTGGCGACGACAGCTCGTCAGTTCGAACCGGCGACCGGTGCGGCTCCGCTGTCGGGCAGGAACGTCACCGTGTCGCCACGTTCCCGGACCCGCCGGTCGATGAGGCGACGCATCTCGTCGCGGCGTGACAGCACGGCGGCGATCTGCGGACGCGTCAACCACGGGCCGAGCAGCGCGTCGAGGTCGGCGCGGGTCAGCGAGGCCATGCGCGCCCACAGCGCCCGGTCGAACTGCTGGGGTGTGGACAAGCCGGCGAGGCTCGTCCTCGGCGTGAATGCCCGCGAGTGATCGATCAGGAAGAGATGTCCGGCCTCGTCGTACAACAGGTTGCCCTGGTTGCGATCGATGTTGGCGATGAGCTGGTCGAACATGAACATCCGGCTCGTCTGTGTCGACCAGTTCGCGCCCGGCGCCTTCGGCGGCGCCGACGGATCCCAGGGCTTCACGCCATCGATCCAGAACACGCCGGCCCCCTTCGTTCCGGCGATCTCCCGCTCGACGACCGGGGGCACCATGTCCAGTCCGAGGTGGCGACTCAACAGGTAGGCGGCAATCTCCGAGCGATAGCTCTCGGCCTTGCCGTGCAACACCTGCTCGCGGAGGGGCTTCCACGCCATGCTGCCGGCAGGACCGCCGGGGGCGAAGTACGCCCGCTGGGGCTTGGTGATGCCCACCGGGATGTCCTTCATGTGGGTGATGGGCGCCGTGCGGAGGAACGTCTCGATCTCGGTTTCACGGCCCAGCCAGCGATAGACCGCGGCCCGGCTCGGCGTGACGGCGACCGCGGAGGTCGCGGCCGTCATGGAGGGGGCGAGACTGTGGCCGGCGGGACCCTGCGCGGCGACAGGGCCGATGCCCGACGAGAAGGTGGCGATGAACAGGCCCAGCGTCCGCAGCGTGCGTGCAGTCATGTCGTCCGGCGCGTCGCGCGCTCTCCCTTTCGAACATACGAGGGCCAGGCGCGGCGGTTCCGGTACACTCGATTCGTGCAGGGACGTGCTCATCCTCATGCCTGACGAGCGTGGCGGGCAGACCGCCGGTGAGGCCGACGGCCTGCGTCGGTTCATCGACACGGTCGAACACCTGACAGACAGCTTCACGGCTCTCGACGGGTCCTGGGCGATCACCTACATGAACCAGGTCGGCCTGACGTGGGCGCGGCTGACCGAGGCGGAGGTCATCGGCCGTGTCTTCTGGGACGTCTTTCCGTGGGCGATCGGGTCGTCCTTCGGCGAGGGTCTGCAGCGCGTGATGGCCACCCGGACGCCGGAGCTCTTCGAGACCGCGTCGATCCGGTCGGGTCGCTGGTTCGAGTCCCATGTCTTCCCCTCGGGTGACGGGATCGCGGTGCTGTCGCGCGACATCGACGTCCGCAAGCAGGCGCAGGCGGCGCTGCTGGTCGCCGACCGTCGCAAGGACGAGTTCCTGGCCACGCTGGGCCACGAGTTGCGCAATCCGCTGGCGCCCATCCGGACCGCCGCCCAGATGCTGCACCGCACGACCGGCGAGCACCCGCAGGCCCGACGGGCCATCGACATCATCGAACGGCAGGTCGAACAACTGACGCGCCTGGTCGACGACCTGCTCGACGTCTCGCGCATCACGCGCGGCCAGGTGGAGTTGCGCCGACAGCGGATCGACCTGTCGACAATCGTCGAGCAGGCGGTCGAGTCGATCGAGCCGCTCATCGCCGCGCGGGGGCACGAACTGCGACGGGCACTGCCTGGCACTCCGCTGCCGGTCCATGGCGACCCGGCCCGTCTGGCGCAGGTGCTGTCCAATCTGCTGCACAACGCCGCGAAGTACACGCCGGAGCAGGGGCGCATCGAGGTCGGCGTCCGTCGCCTCGCCGACACCATCGAGCTCTGGGTGTCCGACAACGGCCAGGGGCTCGCACTCGAGCATCGAGAGCGGATCTTCGACCTGTTCACGCAGCTGGATCGTGATCGCGGGTACGGCGGGCTAGGCATCGGGCTCACCCTCGCGCGAGCACTGGTGCAGCGACACGACGGCACGATTCACGTCGACAGCGACGGCCCCGGCTGCGGATGTACCTTCGTCGTTCGTCTCCCGGCCGATGGCGGGCCACTCGACGCGCCGGCCGATCGACCGGCCGCGGCCGCCAGTCGGCGCCCCGGCGACGGCGCCCTGCCGCGACGGGTCGTAGTCGTCGATGACAATCGCGATGCGGCCGACGCGCTGGCCTCGAGTCTGGTGCTGGCCGGCCACGAGGTGGAGGCGGCGTACAGCGGAGGCTCCGCCCTGGACCTCGTGCGCACCTTCAGGCCGCATGCCGTGCTGCTGGACATCGGCCTGCCGGGCATGAGTGGCTACGACGTGGCACGCGCCATCCGCGACGACGGTTCGCTGGCGGGTATCCTGCTGGTGGCCGTCACGGGTTGGGGACAGCCCGACGACCGACGCAAGGCGCGTGAGGCCGGCTTCGACCACCATCGCGTCAAGCCGGTGGACACCGCCGACATCGAACGTCTCATCGACCGCATCGGCCAGGGCTGACGGCCGGCGCAGCGGGGCATCGGTGCAGGCGCCTCCAGCACCTCATGTCCTGAGGGTGACCGCCGTGCCGGGCCGAGTGTCGACGTCGGTCATGTGCGTGGGCCCGGACGGCAGGGGCGGCCGCGTTGTGCCGGACGTGCCCAGGGGTTCGGCCACCGGATGGGTGGCGTAGAACGGATTGGGATTGGCCCCCGAGGCGACGCGGCCGGACGCGCCGCCGGCCACCGTCACCGGGACGGCCGTGCGGACGCGGCAGACGCCGCCGAGCCTCGAGCGGATGTGCGCCGTGGT
This sequence comes from Luteitalea sp., assembly GCF_022842525.1. NCBI lineage: Bacteria > Pseudomonadati > Acidobacteriota > Vicinamibacteria > Vicinamibacterales > Vicinamibacteraceae > Luteitalea > Luteitalea sp. The sequence continues at coordinate 29,744 of NZ_JALHPM010000029.1, read as the reverse complement.
GAGGCGGCCGCCCTCCCACGCGAGGTCCACCTCGAATCCGCCACGCGCGCGCAGGCCGGTCACCCGGCCGCGCGGCCAGGCGGCGGGCAGCGCGGGCAGCAGGTCGAGGGCGCCGTCGTGGCTCTGCACGAGCATCTCGCAGACGCCCGACGTCGCGCCGAAGTTGCCGTCGATCTGGAAGGGGGGATGGGCGTCGAACAGGTTGGCGTAGACGCCTCCCCCACCGCTCATCCGCACACCCGTCTCGTCCACGAGTCGCAACAGCCGCACGAGCAGCCGATGCGCGCGGTCGCCGTCGCGCAGCCGCGCCCACGCATTGATCTTCCAGGCCAGCGACCAGCCGGTGCCGTCATCACCGCGCAGATCGAGCGAGCGTCGTGCGGCCGCGAACAGTGCCGGTGACGAGGACGGCGTGATCTGCCGTCCCGGATGGAGCGCGAACAGGTGCGAGAAGTGGCGGTGGTGGGGATCCTGCGGAGGACGGTCGACGCCCCACTCGAGCAGGGCGCCTTCGCCGGTGATGCGATAGGGACGCAGCCTCGGCAGGACCTGCGCGATGCGCGCCGTGATCGCGTCGCTGATGCCGAGCACCTGCGCGGCCTGCCGCACGTTGGTGCACACGTCCCACGTGATGCCGAGGTCCATCGCACTGCCGGCGCTGACGGCGGCGAGACGGCCATCGGGCAACTGGAACTTGTGTTCGGGCGACGTGGATGGCGACGGCACCAGGAAGCCGTCGGCGTCGGTCACCAGCAGATCGAGTGTGAACTGCGCGGCCCCGGCCATGAGCGGGTACGCCGTGCGCCGGAGCCAGTCGGCATCGCCACCAAAGGCGTAGTGCTCCCACAGGTGCTGCGCGAGCCACGCGCCGCCCATCGGCCACGAGGCCCACACCGGATCGCCCTCTCCGAATCGCCCCACGGGGGCGGTCTGCCGCCAGAGGTCCGTGTTGTGGTGGGTCGTCCAGCCGCCGGCACCGTAGTTGATACGGGCGGTCTCGGCGCCCGGCGTCGCCAGCTCGCCCACCATCGCGAGGAGGGGCGCGTGACACTCGGCCAGGTTGGCCGGCTCGGCCGGCCAGTAGTTCATCTCGGTGTTGATGTTGACCGTGTAGTTGCTGCTCCACGGCGCGCGCACCTGGTCGTTCCACAGGCCCTGCAGGTTGGCCGCCTGCGTGCCCGGGCGGCTGCAGGCGATGAGCAGATAGCGGCCGTACTGGAACAGCAGCGTGGCCAGCGTCGGATCGTCGGCAGGTCCGTCGGCCAGGCGCACGTCGAGCGGACGCGCCGCGGCAGCGGCCGTCGTGGTCCCGAGATCGATCGTGACGCGCGACATCAGCCTCGCGTGATCCTCCCGCTGCCGGGTTCGCAACGTCTCCCAGTCGTGCGCGCGCGCCGCCGTGATCTGCGCCGTGGTCTGCGCCGCGGGGTCACGTCCATCGCGCACGGCCAGGCGCTCCGGGCCATTGAAGCTGGTGGCCATCGCCACCAGCAGCGTGGCCCGCGAGGCGTCGGTGACGCGAAGGTCTCCGACGCTCGTCTCGACCCGCCCGTCGGTGACCACCACCAGGCGAGCCTCGAAGTGCATGCCGCGGTCGTCGGCGTATCTCACCGGGTCGGCGACGTCCTCGTAGTTGGGCTCCACATGGGCAGGCGCACGCCCGCGCAGGACGAGAGCGTCCCCCTCGTTGCGCGTGGCGGCGCGCAGCGGGCTCGACAGCCGCGCCGAGAACCGCAGCAGCCCCGGCCTATCGCACGCCAGTTGCATGGCGATCACCTGGTCGGGATGGCTGGCGACGACGTAACGCGTGAAGGTGGCGGGCCCCAGCCGATAACGCACGGTGGCCTCGCCCGTCGCCAGGTCCAGCGTCCGAGCGTACTGCCTTGCGAGGTCGCCGTGGTCGAACATCACGTGCAGATCGCCAAGCGGCAGATACGACTGCGTGTACGGGCCCATCATCCGCTTGGCGGCAGCGTCGGCCTCGGCGAAGCGACCCGCCGCCACGAGGGCGCGAATCTCCGGCAGCACCGCGCGCGCGCCAGGGTTGTTCCAGTCCGACGGTCCGCCGGACCACAGGGTGTCGTCGTTGAGCTGCAGACGCTCGGCGTTGATGCCGCCGAAGACCATCGCCCCCATCCGGCCGTTGCCGAGCGGCAAGGCCTCCACCCACTGCCGTGCCGCGCGTGCGTAGGTCAACTGCAGCGGCGGCGCCGCCGCCTCGGGGCCCTGCGCCCGCAGCCGCCCACGCAGCAGGGGCAGCGCGCCTGCGGCCAGCACGGTCTCGAGGAAGGTGCGTCGGCCCGGCGCCACCACGGTCGGCGCCGGTGAAGGTCGAGAGGAGTCGGTCACGCGGCCCATGGTACCGCCGCGGGTTCCCGACGCCAGATCGTCGACTCCCGATTCCCGATTCCCGGTTTCCGGTCTCCGGTCTCCGGTCTCCGGTCTCCGGTCTCCGGTTTCCGGTTTCCGGTTTCCGGTTCCCGGCCCTAGATCATGGGCACGGCACGCTTCGCCAACTGGATGGCCAGCCCCCACGGATCACGCAGCATCGTCAGATGCGAGCCATCGGGGTTGTGGAGATGCTCCACCAGCACGGCACCGGCGGCCACGAGGCGTGCGGTGTCGGCATCCGGATCCGCCGAGGTGAATGCCAGATGCAACTGCGCGGGATGCAGGTCCTTGTACAGGTCGGTCGAGGCTGACGCGTTGCAGTAGATCTCGATCATGGTGCGACGCGCGGCATCGGCGAGGAAGTGCATGTGCACCGGCGCATCACCACGCCGCACGACCTCCATGCCCAGATGCTCCACGTACCATGCCGCAACCGCCACGGGATCGGCGACGTTGATTGCCAGATGCTCGAAGGCAAGACCAGCCATGGCGGGGTTGTATCACGAGCGTGCCCAAGGGAACAGGGACAAGGGAGCAAGTCACGAGGGAGTCAAGAGACAAGGGGCAAGACGTGCAAGGGACCAGCGACGAGCGTCTCCCTTGTCTCTCTTGTCTCTCGAGGTCCTTGTCCCTCGTCCCTTGCAGCCCTTGTGACTTGTCCCCTTGTCCCGTGTCCCTTGGCCGGGGCTCCAGCCCCCCTGTACGCTCTGGCGCATGGCTCAGACCGAGACGGTTGCCTTCCGCATGCGCCTGCACGAAGGGCAGGCCGACGAGTATCGACGCCGCCACGACGCCATCTGGCCCGAGCTCGTCGCCCTGCTCCGGGCGTCGGGCGTCGAGGACTACCGCATCTTCCTGGATGACGAGAGTGGGGCGTTGTTCGCAGTGCTGACGCGGCGTGTGGACCACGGACTGGAGGCCCTGCCGCAGCATCCGATCATGCAGCGCTGGTGGGCGATGATGGCCGACCTCATGGACACCCACGCAGACGCGTCGCCCGTCCAGGTGCCGCTGCGCGAGATGTTCCGCCTGTGACCCACGCCTCAGGAGGCGAGGCGCGCTACCGGCCCAGCGTCCGCAGGAACGTCAGCAGCGCCTGGATCTCGGCGTCCGTGAAGTGCGCGAAGCGGGCGCGGGCGGTGTCGTCCATGACGAACAGATCACGCCGCCCCGGTGTCTCTCCCGTGCGCATGAGGTGACGGAAGCCCTCGTCGGTGTACGTCTGGGCGATGGCGAGTGGCGGTGCCTTCCCCGCCATGCCGCCCTCGAACGACGTGCCGTGGCACTCCGAGCAGGCCACGTGCGCGAGGTAGCGTCCACGCGCCGCGGTGTCGTCAGGCGTGCCCGGGTCGACCCGCGTCGCGCCGTGGTCCATGGCGTCCGGGACCGGGCGCAGCCGTCCCGCGGCGATGGCCGCATGCGCCCGCGGCGTGAACGACGTCGCCTGCTCGTGTCCCTCCTCGCGCGGCAGGCGCCGGAGGTAGGCGAGGACGAGGCCGACATCGGCATCCGAGAGGTGGAAGAACGCCGTCGCGGGCATCACGAAGACGCCGGTGCCATTGCGGCGCACCCCGTGCCGGAGCAGACGCACCAGTTCGGGGTCGCCGTAGCCGGGGACCACGCGTGTCAGGTTCGGGGCGATCACCTCCGCGAACGGCAGGGCCTCGGGCAGCGCCCGCCCCTGCAGGCGCTCGCCGTGGCAGTCCGCGCAGCCGAGGACGCGCGCCAGACGCGCGCCTTCGGCCACGGACGCGGCATCGGACGGCACCACACCCGGCCACGTCGCCGCGACCACGCCCTCCCAGGTGCGACCGCGGACCTGGGCCGACCGCACCACGACCGCCACCGCCGCCAGCAGCAGCAGCACCAGGACGACGAGCACGAACCGGCGCAGCGCGATCAGCAGTGGAGACATGCGGGGGTGGTCATGTAGAGTCTGCGCACACGCAGGAGCCAGTTCCAGGAGAGGCCGGATGGATCGTCGTGCATTTCTGTCGTTGCCCGCCGCGGCCGTCGCGCTGAGCCCGCGCGACCTCGTCGCCCAGTCGTCGCCACAACCTCCGGCCCTGGTCCGCTATCCGGACCCGGCGGTCCGTGCCCTCGACCCGCGCTTCCACAAGTATCGCGTCGGCGCCGCCGTCGTCGAACGGTTGTACACCGGATGTCGCTGGGCCGAGGGCCCCGTGTGGTTCGGCGACCTGCGCTGCCTGCTCTGGAGTGACATCCCGAACGACCGCATGCTGCGCTGGACCGAGGAGACCGGCGAGGTCAGCGTCTTCCGCCAGCCGGCCAACAACTGCAACGGCAACACCCGCGACCTGCAGGGTCGGCTCGTCACCTGCGAGCGGCGACGCGTCGTCCGGACCGAGCCGAACGGCACCATCACGGTGCTGGTGGACAACGTCGGCGGCGCACCGCTGAACTCCCCCAACGACGTCGTCGCGCACCCGGACGGGTCGCTGTGGTTCACCGATCCTGGCTACGGCCTGCTCTCCCGCTACGAAGGCGTGCTCGAGGAATTCAAGCTCCCGACGCGCGTCTACCGCTGGGATCCGGCTACGAAGACGGCGACGCCGATGACCGAGGCGATCCGCCGTCCCAACGGGCTGTGCTTCTCGCCCGACTACGCGAAGCTGTACGTGGCCGACACGGAGAACCCGACGCCGGACCGCCCGCGCGGCATCCATGTCTTCGACGTGACGAGCGGCGGCACACGCCTCGGGCCGGGACGCCTGTTCCACGACATGGGGAAGGGGGGCGCCGACGGCATCCGGTGCGATGCCGACGGCAACGTCTGGGCCAGCGCCGGATGGGCCGGCGCCGGGTACGACGGCGTGCGGGTCATTGCGCCGGATGGCACGCACATCGGCCAGATCGACCTGCCCGAGGTGTGCAGCAACCTGTGCTTCGGCGGTGCCAAGGGCAACCGCCTGTTCATGACCGGCAGCCAGTCGCTGTATTCGCTGTACGTCGAAGCCGTCAGCGCCTGATCTCTCGACGCTCCAGGCACGAGAGCGCCGGACACGTCCGGCGCCTACCTGGCTACTGCTGGAACTCGATAGGAGCGGTCGCGACCGTCTTCTCCCACTCCATCCGCAGCATCACCATTTTTGGGCTGGCAGTGAGGAACGCGATAGTGAACTGCTCGACTGGGTGCTCCATGCGGACGGCGTCGGCCTGCTCTTCGACGCGCATCACCACACGCGCCACGTCGAACTTCGGGTCGTAGTTGTAGGTGCCGTACAGGTTGACCTTGTCCTTCGGGTCGTACTTCGGCTGGCGCGGCTGGGTGCTGAGGATCAGCGTCCACGCGCCGGGCTTGAGCTCGACGAAGACGTTGTAGACGCCCGGCTCGAGGCGCTTGCCCGCCACCATCAGCGGCGCCTGCGTGGTCAGCGTCGTCGTGGCGTTGGCCCCCGCACGCCACACCGGCGCGCCGTCGTTGACCACCTTGCCGTAGTCCGCACCTGTCCCGAAGATGTTCTTCCTGCCGCGCAGCAACGGACGGCTGTAGTCGACGACGATCCACTTGCCGCCGTCATAGCGCTGCCCGCCGTTGTCGGTCTTGACCCAGGTGCCGCCGACCTGAATGGCCGCCTGTCCCGGCGGCGACGGCGGCAGCTTGACCTCGGGGACCGATTGGGCCGACGCCGTGAGGGCGACGGACAGACAGAGGGCGGCGGTGGTCAGGACGTGTGGCAATCGCATGCGATATCTCCTTGCGCCGTCGGCGACGGCGCCCTGCGTTCGATGTCGGGCGTGTCGTGCTTCTGCGTTGGTCGTTCGTGGTTCGGCGTTCGTCGCTACCCGACGACCCGCTTCCCATCCCACTTCACCAGGGTGCCGTTGCGGTGACTGATGTTGACCATGTGGCCGACGGTGGCGCACTGGTGGCCCATCAGAGCATTCTGGAACGGTTCCTTGCGCGTGCGCACGCTGTCGTAGAACGCCGCCATGTGCGGCACCGTGGCGTCGCCGCCCTCGATCTTGATTTCTTCCGGCGGGGCGAGCTTCGTCGTGGCGGTCGCCTTCGGTCGCATCGTGGCGCGATCGAGGCTCTGATTGACGGCGAACTGGTCCTTCTGCGCGGCCGGGAAGTGGTTGGTCGAGTAGGTGTAGTTCTCGAGCATCGGCTCGCTGTGCAGCACGAGTCGGTTGGCGTAGTACTCGAGCGTGCCTTCCGTGCCCATGATGGTCAGCGGCGGCTGCGGGTGACCGTTGTTGGCCGTCGCCGTCAGGTTGAGCGTGAAGCCCTCGGGGTACTGGATGACCGCCGACATCTGGTCGGGCACCTCGCGATCCTTCCAGCGGTAGATGCCCCCGATGCCCATCACCTTGCTGGGCATCGTCACGCCGGTCAGCGTGTGCGTCGCCGTGATCAGGTGCACGAACAGGTCCGTCGGCAGGCCGCCCGAATAATCCCAGTACAGCCGCCACCGGAAGAAGCGCTCGGCGTCGAAGGGACGCGCCTTCGCGGGCCCGATGAACCGCGGCCAGTCGATCGTCGAGGCTGACGCATCGGGCGGCACCGGGTAGTACCAGGCGCCGGTGCCGGTGTTGCGGTTGAAGCCGCCGTTGATCAGGGTGATCGTGCCGAGCCGACCGCTCTTGAGGATCTCCATCGCCCTGGCGTTGCCCGGCATGCTGGACCACTGACTGCCCACCTGCACGATCCGCCGGTGCTTCGCCGCCGCGGCGATGATGGCCTCGCCTTCCTGCCAGCTGTGGGTCATCGGCTTCTCGATGTAGACGTCCTTGCCGGCCGCCATCGCCTCGAGCGCCATCGTCTTGTGCCAGTGATCGGGCGTGACGATCACGATGGCCTGGATGTCCTTGTGGTCGAGCAACTGCTTGTAGTCGCGCGTGACGACGATCCCGTCTCCGAGGATCTCCTTGCTGCGCGCGAAGTGCCCGTCGTAGATGTCCGCGACGCCGACGATGCGGGTGCCGGGGATCGACTTGGTGGCACGAATCAGGATCTCGCCGCGGATGCCGGCGCCGATGACGCCCACCCCGACACTGTCGTTGGCACCCTGCCTCGCCCCGCCAGCGGAGGCCCGCATCCCGAGCGCGGCCGCCGAGCCCGCCAGCGGCACCAGGCCGAGTGCACCGGTCGTGGCCAGCGTGCGCACCACGAAGGCACGGCGCGTGACGCGGGATGAGGTCGAGGATTGCTGCGACATGGCGCCATTTCACCACAGGTGGGCCAGCACGGTCAGGTGCGCGAATCCTGTAGGCCACCGCCTACACCAGTACAATGCGCCCCGATGAGCGGACGCCTCCAGGTCCTGATTGCCGCGGTGCTGTTCTCCACCGCGGGCGTGGTCGTCAAGGCGACGACCTTGTCGTCGTGGCAGGTGGCCGGCTTCCGCTCGGCGGTGGCGGCGGTGTTCCTGCTCCTCGTGGCGCGCATTCCCCTCAAGCCGACCTGGCGGACGCTCGGGGTCGGCCTGATCATCGCCGTCACGTTCATCACCTTCATCGTCGCCAACAAGCTGACGACGGCCGCGCATGCGGTGTTCCTGCAGGCCGCGGCGCCGCTCTACCTGGTCCTGCTCGGCCCGTGGCTGCTCGGCGAGCGCGTGCACATACGCGACCTGCCGTTCCTCGGCGTGGTGCTGATCGGGCTCGTGCTGCTGTTTGCCGGCTCGGTCACCCCGACGGCGACCGCCCCCAATCCGGTGCTGGGCAACATCATCGGCACGGCCAGCGGCGTCACGTGGGCGCTGGTGCTGGTCGGCGTCCGCTACATCTCCCGCGAGAGCGGCCTGCGCGGCGCGATGACCGCGACGTTCTACGGCAACGTGTTCGCCTTCCTGTTGTGCCTGCCCTTCGCGTTCCCGGTGATCGATTCCCGCCCGGTGGACTGGGCCGTCATCGGCTACCTGGGCTGCTTCCAGCTGGGCCTGGCGTACGTGTTGCTCACGCGGGGCATCGGCAAACTGCCAGCGCTCGAAGCCTCGCTGCTGCTGTTGCTGGAACCGGCCCTGAACCCGCTGTGGACCTTCCTCGTGCACGGCGAAACGCCCGGTCTCGTCGGCAGCATCGGCGGCGGTCTCGTCCTGATGGCGACCACGGCGCGAGCGCTCCGCCCAGCCGAGCCGCACTAGGCCCCGCACGCACCTGCGCGCTACCGGCCGATAGCGCCGCCGCCGCTCGGCGAGCCACGAATCGAGTTCCGCGGGGCGCGGCCGATTTCCGGGACGACCCGGCGCGCTGCCGGGTCGGCCTGGCCTCGCTGCGCGCATGCACACGATTCCCCGCACCGTTCGCGTCGCGATCGTCGTCCTCGTCGCCGGCACCGCCAGCAGTGCCTGGCGGCCGGCATGAACGACTTCGTCTCCAAGCCCGTCCAGTTGACCGACCTCAGGCAGGCCCTCGTTCGGGTCCCGGTGCCGACCGGCAGCAGGGCACCCGCGATCGACGCCCCTCTCGACAGCCAGACACGCTCCTGACCTGATCGTTGAGCTTGACCTGGCCGCGCCCGCTCAGGTCAACTCCGGAGTGGGGCGCTCCCGCCCCAGGTTCACCGTGAACATCTGGCGTCTCCACTCCCCGGCCGGTCGCTATGGCCTCCCCGCACTTGCCGTGCTGGTGGCGACGCTGTGCCGTCTTGCCCTGCTGACGCTGGACATCGGTGCCAACACGGCCTTCGCGCCGTTCTACGTCGCCACGGTCTTCAGCGTGCTGAACGGCGGCTTCGGGGCCGGGGCGCTCGCCCTCGTGTTCTCGGCCGTGGCCACCCTGGCCCTGTGGGCCGTCAACCCGGCCGCGTACGCCGTCACGCCCGGGTCGATCGTCGTGTTCCTCGTCGTCGGCGGCCTGATCATCTGGCTCTCGCACCTCACCCGCATGGCCCGGCTGCGCGCCGAGCGGGCCGAGCACCGCGTGCAGACCGTGCTCGACAGCATCAGCGATGCCTTCGTCGCGGTGGACTTCCACTGGCGCTACACCTACGTGAACGAGGCCGCGCAGGCCTACTTCGGCAAGGCCGAACGCGACCTCATCGGTCGCGTGTGCTGGGAGGTGTTTCCCGAGGCGCTCGGATCGCCCCTCGAGGCGTACTACCGCCAGGTGATGGCCGACCGGGAGCGGGTCAGCATCGAGTTGCCGTCCGCGCTCAAGCCCGGACGCTGGGTCCAGATGCTGGTGTCCCCGACGGCCGAAGGCATCTCCGTCGTCTTTCGGGACACGACCGAGGAGCGGCGCCTGCAGAACACCATCCTGCGGCACCAGGAGCGCCTGCATCGCGCCCTCGAAGCCGCGCACATGGCGGCGTGGGAGTACGACCCGCGTGCCAACACGGTCACCTACAGCGCGTCGGCGTCCGATGTGCTGGGCATTCCCGTGGATCAGCTGCCGACCGACCGCGAGTCGGGCACGGCGATGATCCATCCCGACGACCGCGAGGCGCACGTCGCGCGCGTACGCACCGCGGCCCGCTCCGCCGACGGCCAGTACCGCTCCCAGTACCGGTTGGCGGACGCCTACCTGTTCGGGCGTCCAGGTCCCGTATGGCTGGAAGACCGCGGCCGCATGCTGTTCGATGCGGTCGGTGGCCTGACGCTCGTCCAGGGTGTGCTGCAGGACGTCACGGCAGAGCGCGCCACCGAAGAGCGCATCCAGGCCCTGAACGAAGACCTGCACGAGCGCATCGCCGAACGACAGACCTTGCTCGAAGCCGCAGAGGCCTCGCGCGAAGCCGCCGAGCGCTCGAGCCGGGCCAAGGACGAATTCCTGGCGGTGCTGTCGCACGAACTGCGTTCACCGATGCAGTCCGTGCTCGGCTGGGTGCAGGTGCTGCGCAACACCCCCCTCGACGCCGAGCCCGCCCGCCGCGCCCTCGACACCATCGAGCGCAACCTGCGTCAGCAGACCCAGTTGATCAACGACATGCTCGACGTGTCGCGCATCGTCACGGGCAAGCTCGTCTTCCACCTGACGACGCTGCCGCTCGGCAGCGTCGTGCGCGAGACGATCGACGAACTGCGGCCCCAGGCACAGGCCAAGGGCCTCGACGTGCACCTGGCCATCGACGCCGACCTGCTCGTCGTGGCCGACCGCGAGCGCGTGCGACAGGTGGTGTCGAACCTCTTCACCAACGCGGTGAAGTTCACCCCGTCGGGCGGATCCGTGCGCCTGACCTGTGCCGAGCGCGACGGGATGGTGCAGCTCGACGTCAGGGACACGGGCGATGGCATCGACGCGTCGCTGCTGCCGACGATCTTCGAGCGGTTCCGTCAAGCCGATACGAGTTCCACACGGCAGCACGAAGGGCTCGGACTCGGGCTCTCGATCACCAAGTACATCGTCGACCACCTCGGCGGCACGATCGAGGCGTGCAGTGACGGGCCTGGCAAGGGGGCCTGCTTCTCGATGCGCCTGCCCCTGGCAGGCGCCCGGCGCCTCGAGGGCACACGCGCCGAGGTCGCCATGGCCGCGCCGCTCGATCGGGCTCGTCCCGCGACGGCGCCGACGACGACAGGTCGGCTGGCCGATCTCGATGTGCTGGTGGTGGACGACCACCGGGACACGGTGGAATTGATCGCCTTCGTGCTCGAGCGGGAGGGCGCCGTCGTGCGGACGGCGCTGTCGGCTCGCGAGGCGATGGCCGCGTGGCAGACGCGGCCCGGTCAGGTGCTGATCAGCGACCTCAGCATGCCGGGCATGGACGGGTTCGCGCTGCTGGCGGCCCTCGCGCTCGGTCCCGGCGTGCCGGCCATCGCGCTCAGCGGCCTGGCGCGCGCCGATGACCGCCAACGCGCACTGGCGGCCGGTTTCTCTTCGCATCTGGCCAAGCCCGTGGAGCCGGACGTGCTCGTGACGACGATCGCCGGTGTCGCCGACGGGTTCGTCAGCGTCGCCGCCGATCCGTCACCGCGCTGACCGGCCCGGCCGCCCACTCACTTGGCGGGGATCGTCCAGAGGTACACGGTCTTGCCGTCCACCTCGATGGTCTCGTCCGGCACCCAGTCGCCCATGTCGAAATCGTGCGACACCACACGCGTGCCTGGCTTGAGCTGATCCATCAGCCGCGGCCGCAGCTTCACGTTGAGGCTGGGCAAGAGGTACAGCGTCACCACCGTCGCATCGCGGATGTCGGCCTCGAACAGGTCTTCCTGTCGAAACGTCGCCTTGCCCGTCACGCCATTCTTCGCGGCGTTCTCGTTGGCCTCGGCGATGCGCTGCGGGTCGATGTCGATGCCGATCGCCCGGGCGCCGAGTTTGGCCGCCGCGACGACGATGCGGCCGTCGCCGCAGCCGAGGTCGTACACCACGTCGGTGGGGCCGACCTTCGCGGCCTTGAGCATGGCGTCGATGACCAGTTCGCGCGTTGGCACGAAGATCACGTCAGGCCGGCGCTCGGTGGGCAGGCTGGCCGCAGGGACCTGCCGTTCATCCGTCCCGGCAGCGACGCCAGGGCTGGCGACGGCGGTGACGATGACGGCAGTGAGGAGAGCGGCCCTGGTCCCACGGGTCATGCAGGCGTCCTTTCGAAAGGCGATGAAGACTGACGGCGGGCGCGTGCGCGCACGGCCTCATCGAGGGTATCCCGAAATCTGGCCGTCGAAGCCCGGCCGCGGCGCCCGTGAGACCGCGCGAGCGATGTCGGTGCCGCAAGAGGCCGTGAGCACTCGACGGTAGAATGCGGGTCGGTCTCGTCCATGTCGGGCGGGTGACGGGAGGATCGGCATGATGCGTACGGCGATGGTGATGATGGCGGTGGTGTGTACGGCCGGGCTCGCAGCGGCCCAGGACAACCCGATGGTGGCGACCATCAAGGCGCAGCAGGCGATGATCAAGGGCAACCTGGTCAAGTCGGCGGCGAAGGTGAGCGAGGCCGACTATGCGTTCAAGCCGACGCCGGAGGTGCGCAGCTTCGGCGAGCTGGTCGGCCATGTGGCCAACGCCAACTACATGATCTGCTCGACCGCGCTCGGCGAGAAGAATCCCGCCGCGGGCAACATCGAGAAGACGGTGACCGGCAAGGCCGGCCTGGAGAAGGCCCTCGGCGACGCCCTGGCGTACTGCGATACCGCCATCACGAAGCTGACGGCCACGTCGATGCTGGAAGAGGTGAAGTTCTTCACGGGCCCGACACCGCGGCTCGGCATCTTCGCCTTCAACAACTCCCACAACATGGAGCACTACGGCAACCTGGTCACCTACATGCGCCTCAAGGGCATCGTGCCGCCCTCGAGCGAGGGACGCTAGGGTTCGTCCGGCGCACGGGCGATGCCCCAGGCATCGCCCCACTCCACCTTCCGCGCCGTGCGCCAGGCGTCGGCATCGCGGCGGGTCACCACCTCCCGGGCCACGCCCTCGGCCGTGCAGAGCGTCAGCGCGATGCGGCCCTTCTCCACGCGGGGATGCCGCAGGATGCGGCCTGACGCGGCCGCAGGCACCCCCACCCGCGACGCGACGAGATAGGCGAACTTCTCGTCCTCGTAGCCGAGCGTGCCCCCCTTCAGTTGCCGATGCCGCCGCGTGCGAGGCACACGCACGCTGAAATGACACCAGTCGTCGGTGCGTTCGCCCTCGTGAATCGGGCACGGGCCGTGATGCGGACACGGCGCCACGAGGTGCGCGTCCGCGGCCAGCAACGCCCGTCGCGCCTCGTGGATGTGGCTGAAGCCGGCCGAGGTGCCTGGTTCCACCAACACGAGCAGTTGCGTCGTCGCCTGCCACGCCGACGCGATCAGCGCGGCGCGAGCGGCCGGCGCCAGTTCGGCCAGGGCATAGGCGGCCAGCACGAGGTCGGCCGACGACCAGTCACGCGCGAGGCCGATATCGGCCACCTGCGGGGTCATGGTCACGGACCGTCCGGCGGCCGCGCCGGCGGCCAGCCGCCCGGCGATCGCGAGCAGCGTCGGATGGCGATCGACCAGCGTCGCCGTCGTCACCGCGTCGCAGTGGCGCAGCGCAGCCCAGGTCGCCGTGCCCGGTCCGGCGCCGAGATCGAGCAGGCTGCCGATGGTCGACAGCCGGGCGTCCGGGACGCGCGCCAGCGCCGCGACCACGGCTGCGTAGGTCGCGGGCAACCGGATGGCGAGATAGGCCGCGTGCCACGAGTCGTCGGTCACCGCCGAGGGCCGTTCGTGGGCGTAGTGCTCGATCAGCGCCGCGGCGGCCGACGCGAGGGCGCCCGGTGCGGCTCCGGCGAGTTCGGCGTCGATGGCCGCCTGCAGCGGGTCCGGCACGGCGACGTTCACGAGCGACGCGCCTCGCGACGCAGCACCGTTCCCGCCAGCGCGTGCGTGGGCCGTCCCTCGTCGACGGCCAGCGTGCCGTTGACGAACACGGCGTGCATCCCGGCGGCGTGACGGTGTGGCTCCTGATACGTGGCCTCGTCGCGCAGCGCCGCGAGGTCGAACACCACGAGGTCGGCGTGCGCGCCCTCGACCAGCACGCCGCGATTCGCGATCGCACACACCTGGGCTGGCAGCCCGGTCATCGAGTGCAGCGCCTGCCCGAGCGACAGGGTCTTGCGGTCGCGGACGAAGGTCGTCAGCTTGCGCGTGAACGCGCCATGGCCCCGCGGATGCGGCTTGCCTTCGCCGGCCATGTAGGTGGCGCCGTCGCTGCACGTCATCATCCACGGCTGTCGCATCAGGAACTCGATGTCGTCCATCGACATGTTGAACGACACGGTGGAGGTGTCGTGCAGCGCGACGAGCGCGATGGCCGCGTCTTCCGGCGACACGCCCCGCGCGCGGGCAATCTGCTCGAGCGACAGGCCCTCGATGCGGCGGTCCGGCGGATGGAACGCGACCATCAGGGACGCGGCGCCGCCGCGGCGACGGATGTTCTCCCGGATCTGCGGCAGCAGCTCGGCACGCCGCGCCGGATCGCTCACGAGGGCGGCGAACGCGGTGCGTCCGCCGCGCTGCGCCTCGCGCGGCACCAGCGCCGCGAACAGGCTGGTGCCCGAGGCCTCGTACGGATACTGATCGGCCCACACGGCGACGCCCCGCGCCCGCGCGGCCTCGATGTGCGCGGCACACTCGCGCGTGCGCCCCCAGGCGTCCGGTCCGAGCGCCTTCATGTGCGTGACGATGCCGATGGTGCCAGACCCTGCCGCAATCGCGATGATCTCGTCCACGGCCGCGACCACGCCGACCGAGTAGGTGCCTTCGTCGCGAATGTGGCTGGTGTGGAACGCCGTGGGCCCGATCGCCTCGGCGGCCGTGCGCATCAGATCGGTGACTTCCTCGGTGACGGCGTAGGCACCCGGCGTGTAGAACAAGCCGCTCGAGAGGCCGAAGGCGCCGGCGCGCGCGGCGGCGCGCACCGTGTCGCGCATCCGATCCCGCTCGGCCGTGGACGGGGCCCGGGGCTCCCCGCCGAGGACGCTGCCGCGCACCGCGCCATGCCCGACGAGTGGCGCGACGTTGACCCCGAGCCCGAGGGTCTGCAGCCGGGCGCGCTGGGCGTCGAGGTCGACGGGCCCGCCGCCGTCGGGGTTCACCACGACCGTCGTGATGCCCTGGGCCAGCAGGGCCTCGGCCGAGTGCAAGCCCTGGCGCGCGAGGCTCTCGGCGGCGTGCGAATGCGTGTCGATGAATCCGGGCGCGATGATGCGGCCCGCCGCCTCGACCGTTCGGCTCGCGGTCCAGCCCGACAGATCCCCGACCGCCAGGATGCGCCCCTGCCCGATGGCGACGTCGCCGCGCCGCGGCGGCTGCAGCGAGCCGTCGTGGATGAGCCCGCCGCGGACCACCACCTCGGCCCGACGCCCTTGCCTCGCACGCGCCGACCGCGCGAGGACCGCCCCGCCGACCAGCGCCGACACGCCGCCCGCCATCAGAAATCGTCGTCGATGCACGACTGGAGTGTACCGGGTCGGCCCCGCGTGCGCAGGCCGCACCCAACCGCCGTCGGGCTCGCGGCGTCCTCTTGTATGAGACGATTTCGATCAGACCCTGCACCGACGTCAACCGGCGAGGAGGCCGCGCATGTTCGAACCCAAGTTGTGGAAGCGGGACCGCACCGATCGCGGCTATCCGGTGGATGCCTTCGGTGAAGGCCTGGCCGAGGACGCGCCACACAGCGGCGCGTGGCTCGGTGACCGCCCCGGCCTCGACGCCACCGGCGAGCGCCAGACGCTGACCTGGGTGGGCATCAGCCTCGTCGGCATCGGCGTCGGCATCCTGCTGACACGTGCGCTGATGGGGCACGACGACGTGGAGCGGGTGCGCGGGTGGTTGAAGCCCGGCGCGCAGGACGCGCGCGACGCCCGGATCGACGAGGCCTCCGACGAGTCGTTCCCCGCCAGCGACCCGCCGTCGTTCTCCCCCGGCACGGCCAGCGTGTCGTAGGCGGCGGGCCGACCCGTCCATCGGCCTGCCGACATCCCCGCCCCCCGCGCCACCGGCGCCCGACCGCCCCCCGCGGTCGGTTGGCGGGGCGATTCCTCAGCATCCCGGCCGTTTTCCCTGCTTTCCGCGACGTCTGTCGTGACGACGGCCCGTGGCGGCCCCGGCGCGCCGCGCGTGGTCCGCCGGCGTCAGGCTGGAGCCCGTCTTGCATCGGCTGAGGTCCAGCGCCTCCGTCGTGCCGTTCACGCCACCGCCACCGACTCGTCTGCTCGTCGCGCACGTCCTGCTCGTCGCCACCGCCTACGCGGGTGCGGCGTGGGCCGGGTTCCGCCTGCTCAGCGTGCCGGGGTCGAGTGCCATCATCTGGCCGGGCGCCGGCCTGCTGGTCGGGGCGCTGCTGCTGCTGCCGCGCCGCGCCTGGGCGCCGACGCTGGCCGCGTCCTGGGCCGCTACCGCGAGTCTGCAGGTCTGGCTGGGCGTCTCGCCGGCGGTGGCGACGCCGCTGGCCGCCATCGGCGTGGCCGAGACCGTCGTCACGGCGTCGCTGCTCTGGCGCTGGCGCCCCAGCATCACCCAGTTCTCGACCATGGGCGACATGTTCGCCCTGGCCTCGATCGGCGCGGTGGTCACCGCGGTGGCCGGTGCGCTCGGGGCGCTCCTGGTGTGGACGACGGGCGTCTCCACCGAGACGGCGCAGCACATGTGGACGGTGTGGGCCTCCGGCCATGCGGTGGGCATCATCCTCTTCGCGCCGCTGTGCCTGACCTGGAACCGGCAGCGGGTGCCCCAGTTCACGCCGGTCCGCGCCACGCGGATCACCGAAGGCGTTCTCGCCTTCGGGCTGTTGCTGGCGGTGACGAGCCTGGTCTTCTTCAACGGCGTCGGCGACGTCGCGGCCCCGCTGCTGCTGTCGTTGCCCTACGAGGTCCTCCCGTTCGCCATCCTGATCGCCGTGCGGTTCGGGGTGCGGGGCGCCGTGTTCGGCATGGTGCTCATGGCGCTGGTCGCGGTGGCGGGCACCGCGGCGGGCGGGGGCGCGTTCCGCCTGACCCACCCGGCCCTCGGCGACCGCGTCATCGTCACGCAGTGGTTCACGGCCACGCTGACGCTGGTGAGCGTGTTGCTCGCGCTGGCAATGGAACAGGCGCGCTGGCAGGAATTCCAGACGCGGCTGCTCAACGAAGCGCTGGCTGAGGCCAACGGCGTGCTCGTGCACGAGATCGGCGAACGCGAACGCGCGGCCCTGTCCTTGCGCATGCTCCTCGACGCGACCCCCGAGGGCATCGTCGTCGTCGATCACGAGGGCATGGTCGTCGAGGTCAACAGCGCGCTCGAGTGGATGTTCGGCTATACCCGCGGGCAGTTGCTCGGGCAGCCGAGCGACATGCTGGTGGCCGAGCCTGACCGCGACATGGTGCAGGCCTATCGCGTGCGGTATGTCGCGACTCCGGAAGAGATGCTCACGCGCGGCCCGGGGCCGGACCTGCAGGCGTTGCGCAGCGACGGCAAGACGTTCCCGGCGCAGGTCGGGCTGAGTCCGTACCGGCTGGGCGACGAGTTGCGCATCATCGCGACGGTGCGCGACGTCACCGAGCAGCGGGCCGCCGAACGCCGCATGGAGACGTCCCTGCGCGAGAAGGAAGTGCTGCTGCGCGAGGTGCATCACCGCGTCAAGAACAACATGGCGGTGATGTCGAGCCTGTTCTATCTGCAGCAGCGCTACGCCAGGGACCCCGACACGATTCGCGTGTTCCGCGAGAGCGAGTCGCGCGTCCGGAGCATGGCGATGGTGCACGAGGTCCTCTATCGATCGAGCGACCTGTCGGCCGTCGACTTCAGCCGGTATCTCGAGTCGCTGGTCGAGCACCTGGCCAACGTCTACCGCGGCACGCTGCCGGGGCTGCGGCTCGAGCTGGACCTCGAACCGATCCGGCTGTCGATCGAGCAGGCCGTCCCGTGCGGTCTGCTGCTCAACGAAGTGCTGACCAATGCCTTCAAGCACGCCTTCGTCGATGGCGCGCCGCCGGTGCTGCACGTGCTGGCGCGCGCCCGCAACGGCGAGGTGCGCATCGAGGTCATCGACAACGGCGTCGGCATTCCCGACGACCACGCGCCGGACCGGACCCAGACCCTGGGCCTGCGGCTGATGCAGGCCCTGACCGAACAGCTCGACGGCACCATCCTCACCGCGCGGCAGGCACGCGGCACGCGCACGACCCTCACCTTTCCGCTCATCGTGGGTACCTCCGTCGGCACGCCGATGCCTGACGTGGCCACCGCATCATGATCTCCACACTGCCCGACACCACCGCCACCGGTTTCGACATCCGCATCCTGATCGTGGAGGACGAGCGCCTGCTCGCCGAGGAGTTGCGCGAGCGCCTCGTCAGCATCGGCGCGACGGTCGTCGGCGCCGCCGTGACCGGCACGCAGGCCGTCACCCTGGCCAAGCAGCTGCGCCCGGATCTGGTGTTGATGGACATCCGCCTCAAGGGCGACATGGATGGCATCGACGCCGGCACATGGATTTCACGCGCGCTGGGCACGCCGATCGTCTTCCTGACGGCGCATTCCGACCAGATGACGGTCGAGCGCGCCAAGGCGGCGAGCCCCTACGGCTACATCCTCAAGCCGCTGCAGGAGCACGAGCTGCGCGTGACGCTGAGCCTCGCCATGCACCGCTGTCAACTCGAGCGAGAGCTGCGCGCCAGCGAGCAGCGCTTCCTGACGACGCTGAGCAGCATCGGCGACGCCGTCATCGCCACCGATGTGGTCGGGCGTGTCACCTTCGTCAATCCGATCGCGGAGCAGATCACCGGCTGGTCCCGCAAGGAGGCCGAGGGGCGGGCGGTCACCGAGGTGTTTCCGGTGGTCACCGAGCACGACCGTGCCACGGTGCTGCAGCCGGCGCTGCGCGTGTTGCAGAGCCATGGCGTCGAGGTGATGCCCGAGCCCGTGCTGCTGCTCACGCGATCGGGGCAGACGCGGCTGGTGGAACACAGCGCCGCGCCCATCGCCGATGGCGCCGACGTGCGGGGCGCCGTGCTGGTGTTCCGCGACGTGTCACAGCGCCGCGAGCAGGAGGATGCGGCACGCGAGGCCGAGTTGCGGTCGCAGCAGGCGCAGAAGCTGGAGGCGGTCGGACGTCTGGCCGGTGGCGTGGCGCACGACGTCAACAACATGATGACGGTGGTGACCGGGTACGCCGAGTTGCTGCTGTCGCAGCTGCCGGCCAGCGATCCCAACCGCGGCCTGGTCGAGGAGTTGAAGCAGGCCGGGGACCGCACCGCGGGCATCACCCGGCAACTGCTCTCCTTCAGCCGGAACCGTGTGCCGCGCCCGCAGGCCGCCAACGTCAGTGATCTGCTCACGAGCATCGAAGCCCTGCTGTCGCAGGTGCTGCCGCCCAACATCACGTTGCGTCGGCTGACGCACGTCAGCCGCGCCCAGATTCGCGTCGACACCGGCCAGTTCGAGCAGATCCTGCTCAACCTGGTGCTCAACGCCCGCGACGCCATGCCGCGGGGCGGCACGCTGACCATCGAGACCACCGTCTCGTCGCTCGATGCCGGCTGGCATGCCGACGACCACGAGCAGTTGCCGGCGGGCGACTACGTGCTCGTCACGGTCACCGACACCGGCTCCGGCATTCCGCCCGAGATCAGCCAGCGCATCTTCGAGCCGTTCTTCTCCACCAAGGCCGACGGGCACGGCACCGGCCTCGGCCTGTCGGTCGTGCGCGACATGGTGCGCGCCGCGGGCGGCCAGGTGCTGCTCTACAGCGAGCCCGGGCATGGCTCGTCGTTCAAGCTCTACTTTCCGCGCGTCAGCAACGTGGACGACGAACCCTTCTCGTGGGGACGCGAGGCCGACGACGAGGACCTCCGCGCCGAGGCACCGCGTGTGGTCCTGCTGGCCGAGGACGAGGAGGCGGTGCGCAGCCTCACCCGCACGCTGCTCGAGCAGCACGGCTACACGGTGCTGGCCGCGTTCGACGGCGAGGAGGCGCTGGAGATCGCCGCCGCGCACGAGGGACAGATCGACCTCGTCCTCACCGACGTCGTCATGCCGCGACTGGGCGGGCGCGAGCTCGTGCAGCGGGTCGGGGCCGTGCGGCCGGACGTCCGGGCGCTGTTCATGTCGGGCTACACTGCCGACACCGTCCTGCGGCAGGGCATCATGCGCGATGGCATCGCCTTCCTGCAGAAGCCGTTCAAGGGACGCCTCCTGCTGCGCACCGTGCGGGACGTCCTGCGCCGACCGGCCGTCCGACCCTAGATGAACTTCCTCGCCCACTTCCTGCTCTCGGACAACGAGGACGACCTTCGCCTCGGCAACCTGCTGGGCGACGTGGTGAAGGGGCGAGTGGAACGCTACGATCATCCGGGCGTGACGCCACGCCTGCGGACCGGCATCCGCCTGCATCGCACCATCGACTCGTTCTCCGACAGCCACGCCGTGGTCCGGCGGAGCAAGCAGCGGATCGCGGCACGCTACGGGCGACTGTCGGGCGTCATCGTCGACGTCTACTACGACCACGTGCTGGCCCGGGAGTGGGCCACGCATGGGCAGGGCACGTTGCCGGCATTCGCCGAGGACGTCTACGACACGCTCGACCGTCACCTGGCGCGCCTGCCCGCCGATGTGCACCCGCTGGTGCGGGCCATGACGCGCGGCGACTGGCTGGCCGGCTATGCCGACATCGCCAACATCGAGCGCGCCCTGCGGGGCCTCGCGCGACGGGCGCGGGTGGCCGCCGGCATCGGGACGGCTGCCGAGGAGCTGGCCCGCGACTACGACGCGCTGTCGGAGGATGTCGCCGAGTTCTTCCCCGCGCTGCGCGCGCACTGCACCAGGTTTCTCGCGGACGCCACCGCCGACGGGTAGGGCCGGTTCTCTGAACGGCAGGGCCGGCGCTCCGACCTGTCCGCCGAAGCGTTCGCGAAGGCGGAACCGGCCGTGCACCGTGCGCTACGATTCGAGCATGGGCGCCACCAACGACGGTCCGCACGGCGACACCGAAGGCGTGCACCCGGCCACGCCGGGCAGCTACGGACTGCCGCCCGCGGGCGAGCGGTTGCCGGAGGCCACGCGGCTCGGCCCCGTGCGGCTGCAGGTCGCCGACATCGACCGGTCCACCACCTTCTATCGGGACGTCCTCGGGCTCCGCGTCGTGACGAGGACCATGCGGGCGGCGGCCCTGGCGCCGCAGGACGACGATCGGATCCTGATCGAATTGCGTGAACGGCGCGGGGCGGTGCCGGCGACCGTCCGCGCCCATCTCGGGTTGTTCCACTTCGCCATCCTGGTGCCGACGCGGGCGACGCTCGGCGGGTTCGTTCGCCATCTCTCCGAGGTGGGCGAGCGGGCGGGCGCGGGCGACCATCTCGTCAGCGAGGCGTTCTACCTGACCGACCCCGATGGCCTGGGCATCGAGGTCTACGCCGATCGGCCGCGCGAGACGTGGACGCGGCTCGGGCGCGAGCTGCGCATGGCCACCGACCCGGTCGACGTCAGGGGACTCGTTCGCGAGGCCGGCGGCGCCGCGTGGACGGGCCTGCCCCCGGGCACCGTGATGGGACACGTGCACCTGCACGTCGGCGACCTCGCGCGAGCCGACGCGTTCTACGCCGAGGCGGTCGGGTTCGATCGCACCACACGCCGCTACCCGGGCGCACTCTTTCTCGCGGCCGGCGGCTACCACCACCATCTCGGCACCAATACGTGGGCCGGACCGACGGCCGACCCACCGCGGCCCGACGACGCGCAGTTGCTCGCGTGGACGCTGGAACTTCCCGATGCCGCCAGCCTGGGCGCGCTCGCGGCCAGGCTCGATGCCGCTGGCCACCCTGTCACGGCCCTCGAGGACGGCATCGCCGTCCAGGACCCGTGGGGCACGACGCTCGAGGTTGGCGTCACACTAGGACGATGATGCCGTCTTCGCCTTCTGCGTTTGCCACCTATCCCAGCCTGCGGGATGCCGCCGTCCTCGTCACCGGCGGCGCGTCCGGCATCGGCATGGAGATCGTGCGGGCCTTTGCCGGCCAGGGCTCGCGCGTCGCCTTCCTCGATTTCGACGAGGCGCACGGCGCTCGTCTCGCCGCCGACCTGCAGGCGACCGGCGCGCAGGTCCGGTTCGAGCCCTGCGACCTTCGCGACATCGACGCGCTGCGACGTGCCGTCGCCGCGGTGGCCGAGGCGCACGGCCCGGCGCGCGTGCTGGTCAACAACGCCGCGCGTGACGACCGGCATCGGTGGGAAGACGTCACGCCGGCGTTCTACGACGAGCGCATCGCCACCAACCTGCGGCACATGTTCTTCGCCATCCAGGCGGTGGCGCCCGGCATGATTGCCGCGGGCGGCGGGTCGATCATCAACCTCGGATCGGACTCGTGGTGGCGCGCCGGCGGCGGCTTCCCCGTCTACACCACGGCCAAGGCGGCCGTACACGGCCTGACGCGCGGCATGGCGCGCGATCTCGGCCCACATCGCATCCGCGTCAACACAGTGGTGCCGGGCTGGACGATGACCGAACGGCAGCAGCAGCTGTGGGTGACGCCGGAGAAGCTGGCGGCGCAGCTCGCGGCGCAGTGCCTGCCCGACCCGCTGGAGCCGGTGTACGTGGCGCGGATGGCGCTGTTCCTCGCGTCGGACGACTCGGCGATGTGCACCGCGAACAACTACATGGTGGAAGCCGGGTCCATCTAGTCAGGGGACGAGGGACAAGGGGAGAAGTCACAAGGGCGGCGAGGGACGGGGGACGGGGATTCGAACGGACAAGGGACACGGGGTAGGGCCCGTTCTCCGAACGGGCCGTCAGCGTCAGCTCGCCCGCGCCGGGCCGACGTCGCGGCGGCCCGGCGGCGGTGCGATAATCGGCAAGCGCGCGCCCGTAGCTCAGCTGGATAGAGCACCGGCCTTCTAAGCCGGGGGTCGCAGGTTCGAGCCCTGCCGGGCGTACCATTTAAGTTCTTATAATACAATAAGTTATGGACTATCAACAGGCGAGGCTAGGAAGGCCTCGACGCTTGGGGGTGCATTAGGGGTGCGGAGGAGGAAGCCGCACGCCGGGTCGGGCGCAGCAGAAGATCTCGGGACTACGCTCTTTGTAGGTAATCGCTGATACCTCCTTGTGACTCGGCTCATTCCGGAGCTGTGCCCCCTCCGACGCGGTGTTCGGAAACCAGCCGCGTGCGGTATCGGGCACGGGCTCGAACCTTGGATTCAAGGACTGAGCCTGCTTCCATTTCCTGGGCGCTCTGCGCGATGACGGTGTCTGGTGCCTTCAACGGCGGCGCCGGCTGGCCGGGCGCCCTGAGGGCGATCGCGACGAGCGGGCGAACTGCGCCGAGTGAGCCGATGTCGGGACCGTGTTGGGTGCCTCTTCCCGCGGACGCTGAGGCGGCGGAGCAGGGCTACTTCGAATGGCCACAAGCGATAGAGGGGGTGCCAACTAGCCGGGTCTCATTCGCTGTTGCAGGTCAGCCAGGACTCTCAGTCTGCTCCGGGCGCTCCGCAAGTGGTCGGCGATTTCCTCGGCCAGAAAGTTCGGCTCGGGCAGGTTCTCCGACGACACGCGGCGCTCCGAACCGCCAGCGCCGATGAATTGTGGCGTGACCTCCCATGCCTCGCGGACTTCCAGACAGCACCGTCGAGGGAGGCAATCCGGGTGCGCCGACAAGCGTGGAGACGAACCCGCACGAGTCTACCGACCTGTTCTAACTCTGAGTGTCGCGGCTTCACAGGACGACGGCCTCAGGTAGCGCCGCTCCCATTCGCCCTGAAAATGCCGCGTTCGTGCTGAGTCGCCCTGAGGTGTTCGGATGTCCATGCTGCAAGATCCGGTAGCTGCACTGAGGCAGGCCGCGTGGTACCTCGACAACTCCTCACTTGAGGTGTTCCCAGGTGCGTTCGAGCTTGCTGCAGGTAATCTGTGCCGACAGACGATCGAGCAGGTCTTGTTGATCGTTTGCTTCTTCTCGGGCATGCCTCGTAACCGCTACCTGCGAGCCCATGGACAACTCCGTACTTCTGGCGAGTTGCTGAGAGCCTTGGACGGCCGCGTGCAGCCCACTGGCTTGACGTACTGGGCTGCCGCAGCTCAACGCGGCAGTAGAGTTCGCAAGTTGGTGCGAGCCCGGCGGACCATTGCGAAGTGGGCACGAATCCTCAACGAGCCGTCACATTTCTCGATACGGTCCCGGCAGACAGACACGAACTTGCTCCGCCAGTTCGTCGGCGTGGCCCAGCCGTGGTTCGACGAGAAGGACAAGAACGTGCTCGTGGCGATCCTGAACGACGCCATTTCCCGAGGTAGGTTCGTAGCTGAGTTGGGGCCGGAGCCTTTGAACATCCCCCATATTCGGACGCGAGTGGTCCTAAAGGCTGCAGATATAGGTCGGAACTCGGACGGGAACCTGACAACGTCGTGTGCGGTACCACACGCAGTCACATCCAGACGTATACCCCTTCGTGGACGATGGCCTCGAATGCCGGTGTTCCTTGAGGGCACCGGAGATATCGGCATCACGATCGAGTGGGTGAACAGGCACGGACATCGCATCGACCTGCGCGACTTCCGCAACGTTCTTGTTGGCTTGTCTACGACGGAAGAGGATCGGCTTGCGCTAGCGCGGCGCCTGAAGCGCCTCGGGATCGTGGTGCGCTACGGAATGACGGAGTCGCCGCCCCCGGCCGCCCCGTAAGACCGGAGCCGTGGTCCTGGAGTGGACCGCCGACAGTCCGCGATCGACACGGGAGTCGTGGACTACGTGCTCTCGCTGCCGTCGATTGCGGCCGCGCTCGTCAAAATCGTCCGGGGTGTCCACGCCGGCTGCCGCACGACGCGACCCGCTGGCGCAATCTGGAGCCGCCGGCTGCATGGCGCGTGGCATGACTGCCCTCACAATGTATGTCGCCAGGGCATTAACTCGCAGCGCTGCTACCAACGGATGTCGTGTGGCAGAGTTGCCACTCGTCCAGGTCAACACGGCGATAGACAATTCGTCGCGCACCCGCTTTTACGTACCGCGGTGCGTCGGCCCTAGATCGAAAACGACGCGTCCTAGACTTCTTCAGCCAGGCGGCGCTCATGCCGATGTAGCGTGCCGCATCTCGCTCCGACAGGCTCGCGGGCAGGATGCTGGTCTCTGGCAGCGCCAGTGATGGTGCAGGCGCTTGGCCCATATTCCTAATGCTCCTCACTCTCATGGCTCTGACTCCTCGTTGACGATGAGAACCGCTGCCCAGACGCTGCCAAGAGGCAGCGTCTGGGACCGTGTGGCTGAAACGGCCTACGAGGCGTTGGCCTCGCTGACCTCTCCTTCCAGCTCCCCGTAGGCGCGCAGCACGGCATCGCGGATGCGGTTCTGTGCGTTGGGGTCCATAACGGGGCGTAGCAGCGAGAAGCTGCGACGCTCGCCGTGAACGGTGAACTGGCGCGCGGGGAACGTGACATTGCGGCCGTTCCCGTCGCGCCGCTGCCAGACAGCGAAGCCAATCAGCTTCAGGCCATCCAGCTCGC
This sequence comes from Luteitalea sp., assembly GCF_022842525.1. Classification (NCBI taxonomy): domain Bacteria; kingdom Pseudomonadati; phylum Acidobacteriota; class Vicinamibacteria; order Vicinamibacterales; family Vicinamibacteraceae; genus Luteitalea; species Luteitalea sp. The sequence goes on along the minus strand of NZ_JALHPM010000029.1, from coordinate 4,511 downwards.
CGCCGGTGAAATGCACTTCGGCGTCGGCGAGCTTCCCAGGCGGGACGTTGCGATCGTTCGGCAGGATGCGGACGGTGGTGCGCACTGTGCTTTCCATGTGAGTCTTCTCCTTGCGATGCCGTCAGTCCGGACGGAGCGGTGAATCAACTGGCGCGGGCGAGGTCGGGATCCGGAACGAGCGGCGCCTTGAGGCGCTGCCACAGCCAGAGCTGCAGCGTGCTGAGGCTGACGAGGACCTCGTCAGGCGTCGTGAGCTGGTGCCCGGCTTCGGTGTAGCGAGCGCGCTGCCAGGCGAGTTCGATGGCGTCGATGAGGACCAGGCGCGCGCTGGCGGTCGAGCGACGTGACCCGAACGCCTCCGGGTCGTTGGCGAAACCCGCCAGGTCGCTGACCGAGGACCGATAGAGCGTCATCGTCGCGGGTGCGTCGAGCGTGGCGGGCGCGGCCGTGATGTAGGCGTGGTACTGCCGCACCTGCTGGCCGATAGCCACGGTGATGTGCGGCGTGATTGCGGTCGTGCGCATGGAGTCTCTCCTTTCGGTGTGCGTGTGCTGAGCAGTTCTGCCTGCCATCACGTAAGTGCCAGGGCTGGCGACGCGCAGGCGCTCGTCAAGCCCGATAGCCCCAACGGGGTCGGCGCATCGCGCCGAGGCTTGACGGGGCCGAGCGGCGCCGTACGATCGCGAGACGTGATGGCCGGTGAACTCCGGCGTCAGGGTGTGAGCGGCCACAAGGGGCGGGCATCGATCTGCCCGGCCTCGCGGAAGCTGTAGTAGCGGTCGCCGTCGCCGACGATCAGGTGATCCAGCAGTGGCAGGTCGAGGATGTCGCCGGCGGCCTGCAGTCGCTTGGTGAGCGCCACGTCGTCCCAACTCGGCGTCGGGTCCCCGCTCGGATGGTTGTGCACCACGATCAGGCACGTCGTGCCTGGTGTGAGACACGCCGGCACGAAGACGTCCGGGAGCGAGACCGGCGTGCTCGACCGCGTGCCCCGTGAGACGAGGTGCCACGCCAGTAGCCTGAAGCGCGCGGAGAGGCACGCCACCCCGAACACCTCGACGACCTGGTCGGCGATCAGGGGCGCCAAGGCCGTGGCCGCCATGCTGGGGGCGCTCAAGATGCGCGTGGAGGTCCCGACGACACGCCCCTCGGCATCCCGGAGCGGACGGTACGTGCAGATCAGTTCGCGGACACGATGGGTGGGCGCCGCAGCCGGTGCGGCGAGTGCTCGTGCAGTCATGGCAGGTTCCTTTCGCAGACGCAGCGCCTCGCGGTCCGCTGGACGCGCGAGGGCCGCACCCGTGACGACGGGGACCGTCGTCACGGGATGACGTGGACGTGAATGCAGGACGAGTGACCTGACGCATGGCGACACCTCGGGCGTTTGGGGAACACCTGGCTCTGGTGAGCGGAGGTCACGGCATGCGGCGAGGCCGCGTGCGAGGGCGTTCGACGGGATCGAACGTGTGGCGTCTGGCGACAGCCGTGCGGGGGATCCCCGCACGGCGACAACCAGTTCAGTGCGCGAGCGCCAGGAGGCGGCCGGCGGCGCGGTCGAGTGCGAAGCGTCCATCCTGCCAGGGCGTCCGCTGGCTGACACGCGTCAGCCCCTGGACGTAGCCCCAGACCGAGCGGGGGTTCGACTCGTACTGCTCCGCCACGAGGTACGCCTCGGTGGCCTGCTTGACCGACAAGTCGACCCGCTGGGCGACGGTGTCGATCACCGCCTCGCGCGTCGGACCGAGCTCCTGGGTCGTGGCCCGCAGGAGCAGGGTGCGATCGGCGGACGGGTCGGCGTCGAGTGCCGCACGGACCTCCTCCAGCGAGGACGTCCACGCTTCCTGGATCGACGCACCCACGTGCCGGCGCCGGAAGCCGGCCACGTGCTGGAATCCCCAGATCAGATGATTCGCGCACACGGCACGAAACAGGAACAGATCGAGGGTCAAGGCGGCGGCGCCCACGTCGCTGTTCCGAAGGATGAACCCGCGGAACAGGCCGGCCTGGGTGGAGTCGCTCGGGTCCTCGAGGTCGCGATTGCCGTCGACGAGGAAGAGAAACATGTCCCGATCTCCCAGATAGGCACCGGACGGAACCCGTTCGGCACCGAAGACGCCGTCCTTGTAGCCGAGCGGCAGATGCCAAGCCGGATGTGCGGACATGAGGTCGAGCACCCGGCCGGCCAGCTCGTCGTGGTGGACGCGTGCGTACCTCGTGGAGGTGATCGCATGCACGGTCCGCGGGTCGTCGTGCTCGACGAAGAGCTGATGCTCGTCGCGGGCCTGACGCCTGAGCCCGTAGTTGATCGCGTCGGAGGCGATCGCCGCGGGCAGGCTGCGGAGGTACTTCGGCGGGGCTCCGGCGATGCCGGCGAGTTGCTCGAAGCTCCAGTGCGTCAGGCCGAGTCGCACGCCGAATGCGTCGTTGAGGACGAGCGCATCAGTGGCCACGGCCTCGGTCCTGAGATTCGCCGTGTCGACCGCGCGCGCGCCGATGCGGGCGCGGCGGCTGCGTGCGGCGTCATAGAGCGCCGACACGCTGGAGTACCGTTCGTCGGGAGGCCTGGTGGCCCATTCCCGATGGGCGGTGTACGCGGAAACTGCCGACACGAATGCTCCGTTCATGGTGTGCTCCTTGTCAGTGCCCGGTGGGCGGTTGAGGGGGAGACGGGCTCCACGTCGCGGAACGACACGTGGAGGGGTGGCCAGGGCAGCCACAGGAAGAGCAACAGACCCGAACGGTGTGAGAGCTTGTTCTTACGCGTTGGTCATGCGGTGCGCTGCATGTCAGTAGGTCTCCTCTGTATTCGGCGCGTGGTACTCGCGGCGAAGCACCAGAGCGCCGGCGATCTGGGTGACGACCAGCGTGTGCTGGATGAGGCGCGGCGCTTTCGGATCGGCCAGCCAGGTCAGCTCGCGGACGTGCAAGGTGATGCTCGCAGCTGGCACGGCGGCCTGCATCTCCTGCAAACGGCCCCATTGCGCGGCGGTCGCGGTCACGGCCTTGCGTCCGGTGCACCTGAAGTCGGCCGGCGTGACCACGGCGCCGGCGTAGCTCGGCGACTGCCGAAGGAAAACTTGCAGGCAGAGCCCGCCGTCCCGAACGTAGCGCTGATACACCGCGAGCGGCGCAAAAGCCTCGTCGGTCATCGCCTCGATAGCTTCGTCCATGGGCAGCAGGCCGACCGCGTGCCGGGCGCGTTGCTCGGGTGACCCATGAGCCGCCGCCCATGCCGCGATCGCCTCCTTGCGCGCGTCGTGAAGGCGCAGCCCCTCGGTCCGCTCCGTTTGCGTGCGCACGCGGGCCTGCTGCAGGTCGGCGCGGAAACGACGGTGCGCTTCGGCCGGCACATCCCGCGCCGGAATGTCCTCGTCATGCGCATCGAACTGCACGCGGCCCTGGGACGTAACCAGGACGCACCGCGTCGGCGAGGGCGAAGGATGCACCATGGCGCGCTGGGCCGGATCGGCCAGAAACCCCGCCGCCACCTCGTTGCGCCACGTGCGTTCGGCGTCGCGACGCGTCGACCGCCGAGCGGAGCGCTCGGCCAGATAGGCGCGCTCCAACTCGTGGTTGCGGGCCGCGTCCTTGAACAGTTGGTCGATGGTGGGCGGCGCATCGTAGGACGGCGGTTCCTCGATGCGTCGGATCCGCTGGTCCTCATCGACCTCGAACCGTGGGCTCAGTCTGAGCCGCGCCTCGCCACGGGCACTCACCGCGACCAGGTGCAGGCGGTTCGCCGGTACCGACACCTGCAACCGCTGCACCGTGTGGCCATTGCCGCTCTGGAGCAGCGACGCCTTCCTGCCGGCCTCCGACAGGTGGTACACCGCGGCCACCGTCAGCGTGCGGTTGCCCTCCGGCGTCGGGACAGTCTGCGACGCCACGAGTTCAGGACGACGGATGACGGTGGGTGACGCGGTCTCCATGGCGTAGTCCTCAGCTAGCTGACTGTGGATGCGAGGACCGCCTGTCCACGAGCCGTCCGGTGAACGGCGGCGTGGACGCGGCGGCAGGGTCCAGGTGACAGGCTGGTGGGCGTGTCACCTGGGATGCCTGAAGACGTCAGGCCTGGACAACCTCGGTGGCGCTGTACGCGTCGAGGATCAGGTCCCGAATCGCCTCCTGAGTGCTCGCCTCTCCATTCGAGGGGCGAAGCAGTGCGAAGCTCCGGCGTTCTCCGTTGACCGAGTACACGCGGGCCGGGAACGTCACGTTGCGCCCTCCGCCACGTCGTTCCCAAACGGCGAAGCCAACGAGCTTGAGTCCCTTGAATGGACCCGCGTCAGCTTCGAAGACCACCTCCGCATCGGCGAGTTTCCCGGCGGGCGTACTCGCGGTGCTGGGCACGATCTTCACGGACACCACTGCTGAGCTGTGCTTGGACATGGTGCTCTCCTGTGAACGCCGAGGATTGGAAACCGACGGCGTGGGTGCGTTCGCGCGGATCAGGGTGATGCCGCGGAACAGGGGCGGGACGTGCGACCCGTGGGGTGCACACGTGGTGACGG
>NZ_JALHPM010000028.1:0-51033 GCF_022842525.1 Luteitalea sp. | reverse complement strand
CAATGGGGACGGGGCGGCCGGGGGAGCAGGGCGCCCTGCCCCCCGGGCCCGTGGTTACTTCTTGAACACCGCCTGGACGCTGCTGTTGGTGGTGATCGTCAAGGCGCAGGTGCGGTTGGTGCCGGCGGCCGCGCAGGCACCGAGCCAGCCCTGGAAGGCGAAGCCGTTGGCTGGGGTGGCCGTCAGCGTCATCGCGGTGCCCGACGGCACGCTCGCGTTGCAGCTCTTGCCGCAGGTGATCCCGGCCGGCGTGCTCTTCACGGTGCCCTTGCCGGACACCTTGACCGACAGCGTCGTGCCCGTGGTGCCGCCGCCCGTGCCGCCGCCACCGCCACCGGTCGACTGTGCCGTGAAGCGGGCGGCCACCGTCACGGCGCCGTTGATGGTCACGTTGCAGGTCGCGTCGGTGCCCGAGCAGCCGCCGGTCCAGCCGCTGAAGAGGTACCCGCTGTCCGGCGAAGCCGTCAGGGTGACCAGCGTGCCCGCCTCGTAGGGCGCCACGCACTGGCTGCCGCACGAAATCACCCGGTCGAGGGACTCCACGCGGCCATTGGCCGGCGTGGTCACCGTCAGCGCATCGGGCTGCACGTTGGCGGCCGTCATCTGCACGCTGAGCAGTTCGCCGATCTCGCCATCGGCGGGCGCGGTGCACGTGAGGTCGGCGCAGAGGGCCTCATGCGTGACCGGATCGTACTGGCCCGTGTCGCGCCACATCTCGATGCGCCGGACGACGGCGCGGGTGGTCGGCGCGATGTCGCTGCCGTGGCGCTTGCGCCGACGGTTGCCCGCGATGGTGGAGGTGTCGAAGTGCTCGCAGCCGCTGTTCTCGCAGGTGCCTGGCGTCCACTGGTAGCACTGGCCCGGGAACCACGGCACCGAGTGCGGCAGCGTCCTGGTGGCCCACGACCCGTCGCTGGTGCGGGGGCTGAGCCACGTCACGCGGGTGCCTGTCGGCGTCGCGACCACACTCGGGGAGCCGTAGCGATTGCTCGAGAAGGAGCCCACCACCTGGGTCGGGGCGATGCCGTCGGCCTCGACCTCGAAGCCATGGCGCACCTGTCCGGTGTCGTTGGAGATGTCGAAGTTGCCGAGCGAGCCGCAGATGATGGCCGATTGCGCCTGCGCCGCCGCCGGGGCGAGCAGCGCGGCCAGCGCGAGGGACGACAGGCGGAGGCCGGTGGCCAGGAGGCGACGGGGCACGGAGGTCGTGCCGTCGGACAGAGAGGGCCTCCCCCGGCCCGGTTGATATTGCGGGCACAAGAAAAGGGCGGAGGCTCCCGTCCCCGCCCTCCTCTTCCCCCTTTACCCTTCCTTCTTCCTTCTTCCTTCTTCCCCTACCCTCTACCCTCTGCCCTCCGTCCTACCCCCGTCCTCCCTCCTCGGTCCTCCGTCCTCGCAGGGGTCTCAGAAGCTGACCTTCATCGCGATCTGGATGTTGCGTTCGGTCGTGCCGCAGAGGGCGCACGACGGGTTGGGCAGCATCGCAGTGATCTGGCCGAACAGCGGGTTGCCGAGGTTGCCGTTCGGCTGGGCGAACTGCGGGTTGTTCAGCAGGTTGAACGCCTCGAACCTGAGCTCGGTGTTGAAGCGGCCGAACCGGGTGTTCTTGATCAGCGAGAAGTCGATGTTGAACTGGCCAGGTCCGCGCAGGATGTTGCGGCCGGAGTCGCCGTAGGTGCCCGTGGTGTCGGCCGGCGAGCGGAAGGCCGCCGTGTCGAACCACTTCTCGATCGTCGGGTTGTCGATGGCGCCGTCGGCGACGCGGTTCGGGCGGTTGCCGGTGCCGGTCGACTGGACCCCCTGCGTCTGCGTGACGGTGAAGGGGAGCCCCGAGCGCAGGTAGAGGATGCCGCTCGTCTGCCAGCCGCCGAACCACCGGCCGCGCGCGAAGGGCAGCTCGTACACCCAGCTCGAACTCAACGTGTGGGTGACGTCGTAGTCGGAGGGACCGCGGTTGTACTGCGGGTCGTAGACGTTGGTCAGCGTCACGCCGCCGTCGTTGTCGGAGTTCAGGTCGATCGCCTTGTTCCACGTGTACGAGTTGAGCACCGAGAAGTTGTCGGCGAAGCGGCGCTGCACCTTGACGAAGAAGCCGTGATAGTCGAGCGTGCCGGTGCTCTGCACCTGCCCGATGCTGAGCAGCCCCGGCGACACCCCGAAGTAGGGGCGGTTGACGTTGGGGTTGGTGATGCCGACCACGGGCGGCGCCTGGTTCGGGTCGCCCTTGAGCAGCATGTTGCGGCCCTGCGATCCGACGTACGCCAGCTCGATCATGTAGTTGGTGCCGAGCTGCTGCTGGATGTTCAGGTTCCAGTTGCGCGCGTAGCCGTCACGGAAGTTGATGTCGAAGATCGACCGTGTGGTGCCGGTAGCCGGGCGGTTCGGGTCGACGCCCGGAGGAGGCGGCAGGCCGTCCGACACGCGCAGCGTGGTGGCGCCGGCCGACGTGTTGAGGGCGGTGGACTGCAGGAACGGCGGGTTCTGCGCCTTGGACGAGGACGTGCCGCCGGGCGTGAAGTTCCAGAACACGCCGAAGCCACCGCGAATGACGGTGCGCGCGTTGCCCGACAGGTCGTACGCGAAGCCGAGACGCGGCGCGAAGTTGGTCTTCGAGTAGGTCTGGAGGTGGCGTCCCACGTCGACGCCGGCGATGACGGCGTCTGGCGAGGCGACGACGAACCGGCCGGTCGAGGGGTCGAAGTTCGACTGGCGGTCGTCGATCTCGATCCACGGTACGAAGACGTCGTAGCGCAGGCCGAGGTTCAGCGTGAGGCGGTTGCTGACACGCCAGTCGTCGTGCACGTAGGCGGCCCACTCGGGGCGCTGCTCGGTGTAGGTGTTGGCGTCGAACAGGTTGCGGGTCTTGGTGGTGGCGAAGCCGAGCAGGAAGCTCGCGACGTCGTAGCCGGTGGCCGCGTTGATGGTGCACCCGGTCGCCAGGCCGGCGCAGTTGGACGTCTGGTTGTTGGTGAACGAGAAGTTGCCGACGATGGAGTCGGCGTTGAGGATCTCGCGTGATCGGAGCGTCAGGCTGCCGCCGACCTTCACCGTGTGCCGGCCCTTCAGCCAGGTCACGTTGTCGAAGAACTGGAAGTCGTTCTGGTTGGTGATGAGCGGCTGGTTGCCGTTGGCGCCGAGGTTGCGCACCGTCTGGAACCCCAGCTGCGTCATCGCCGAGGTCACCTCGTTGATGTTGATGCCCGGGATGCCGACGGCGGCCGCCGGGTTGGTGCCGTACGCGATCGGCGTCATGAAGAACTTGATCGAGTTCCAGCCGAAGCGCGCCTCGTTCAGCCAGGAACTGCCGAACGTGTGCGTGTCGTTGAAGGCGAAACTCTGCGCCTTGATGTCGCCGTTGCCCGCCCCGAACGTCGCGCCGGCATCACCGACGGTGGGGATGGTCGCCGGCAGGTCGCGCACGGTCTTCTGGTAGCTGTAGCGGCCGAAGAAGCGGTTGGCCTGCGTCAGCACGTGATCGACCTTGACGTCGAACTGGTCGTCGTTGCGCGTCAGCTCCGGGTTGATCAGGAAGTTGTTGATCGGCTGCCCGGTCGCCGCGCGACTGCCCGCGGTGTTCGGGGCCGGGAAGTACCGCTGCATGATCTGCGCCGAGGCCGGGTCGAAGCGGTTGGCCGGGATCACGTTGCCCGGGAACGGCTGGCCGGTCAGCGGGTCGTAGATGACACGGTTGACCTCGGAGAAGTCGCCCTGGCGCATCCGCTCCGAGGGCACCGTCGACAGGTACGTCTGACCGGCCTTGATGCGCAGGCCCTGGTAGTCGGCGAAGAAGAACGTGCGGTCCTTGATGATCTTGCCGCCGAGGGTGCCGCCGAACTGGTTCTGCATGAAGTCCGGCTTGGGACGGCCGGCGCGGTTGTTGAAGAAGTTGTTGGCGTCGAAGGCGTCGTTGCGGTGGAACTCGAAGGCGCTGCCACGGTACTGGTTGCTGCCCGACTTGATCTGCAGGTTGACCACGCCGCCGAGCGAGCGGCCGAACTCGGCCGAATATGTGCTGGTCTGCAGCTTGAACTCGTCGATGGCATCCGGGCTCGGGAAGATGACCACCGTCTGCAGCCACGTCTCGTTGTTGTCCACGCCGTCGAGCATGTAGTTGTTGTCGCGCGGCCGCTGCCCGTTGGCCGAGAAGGCCGCCGAGGCTCGCCAGGCCAGCGAGCCCGCGCCGTCGATGTTGGAGCCGGGGATGCCGCGCATCACGCCGGGAATCGTCCGGGTCAGGCTGACGAAGTTGCGCCCGTTGAGCGGCAACGCCTTGATCTGCTCCTCCTCCACCGTCGTCGACAGATCGGAGCTGTTGGGCTGCACCAGCGGCGTCTGGGCCACGATCTCGACGGTCTCGGCCATGTTGCCGACTTCGAGCTTCGCGTCGACGCGCACGCGCTGGTCCACGCTGACGGTGATGCCCTCGAGCAGCACCGTCTTGAAGCCCGGCAACTCGACGCTGACCTTGTATGTGCCCGTCGGCACCGAGGGCGCAGTGTACTCGCCGTTGGTGTCGGTGACGTACGTGCGGGTGCGGCCCGTGTCGATCTGCGTGACCGTGACGGTGACGCCGGGCATCACGCCACCGCTGTTGTCGGTGACGGTGCCGAGAATGGTGCCGGTGACCGCCTGTGCCCGAACGGGCGGCGGCGCCAGGAGCAGGGCCGCGGCAAGCACGGCCAGGCCGGACACCAGGGCGGGCACGCCACAGCGTTGCCCGAGGAGTGAGCGCATGAACATCTGACCTCCAGTCAGAGCAGCCCACTCGGCCCGCTCGCACCCCTCACAGGAGCCACAAGGGGCGACCGGGCCTGGTCGATTCTTCCGATGGCACCGGGAGATATCACGGTGTCCCTTCGTGGGTCAAACTGTGGCGGGATGGCCGGTGGCTGGTGCGATACGATGCGGCCGTGCTCACTCGTCTTCCGTCCGCGTCCCGCCTCCTCGTCCTCATCGGCGGTGTGCTCGCCATGGCCTCGCCCGCCTTCGCCCAGCTCGGCGTGCAGCCTGCCGAACGATGGATTCCGATGCTGGACTCGGTCGAACGTCTCGAGGCCATGCGCGTGCCCGATCTGATGGCCAGACTCGGTGTGCAGCGCGAGATGGTGGTGGCCGACGTGGGGGCGGGGTCGGGTGTGCTCACCGGTCCGCTGGCGCTGGCCACCGGGCCGCGGGGCACCGTCTATGCCTCCGACATCGACCCGGCCCTGCTGACCCACATCGAGCAGCGGGCGCAGTCGTCCCGTCTGCCCAATGTGCGGACCGTCCTCGGGTCGTTCACCGACCCGAAGCTTCCGGTCCCCGTCGATCTGGCCGTGATGAACGACGTGCTGCACCACGTCCAGGACCGGCCGGCCTATCTCCAGACGCTGGCCGGGCAGATCAAGCGCGGCGGTCGGCTCGCCATCATCGACTACACCGCTGACGGCACACCCCACAAGAACGCACCGGACCTCGTCGTCTCGCAGGCGCAGGTCGACGAGTGGGCCACGCTGGCCGGGCTCGTGCGCAGCGAGGCCTTCTCGCTCTACACCGACCGGTACTTCGTCATCTACACGAAGAAGTAACGGGAGTCGGGAACCGGGAACCGGAAGCCGGGAACCGGGCGCCCCGTGCCGTATGCTCTCGCGCATGGACCGTCGGCAGATCCTCTCCCTCCCGCTCGCCCTGGCCACCCCCGCGGTTGCCGCCGCGACGACGCTCGCGCAGGGCGCGTCGCCCCTGTCGGTGGCCGACTTCAGTGTCGACGGCCCCCTCGGCTCGCAGGGCGCCACGATCGCGGCGGTGGGCCCCGACCACTTTCGTGTCCGCCTCGGCGCGGCCCCGAACCAGCCGGGGTGGCCCAACAAGCTGAACCTGCGGATCCTGCGCCATGCCCGTGGCCACGCCCTGCGCCTCGACGTCGAGTTCCCGCAAGGTACCGATTACGCGTTCAACGAGTACCACCAGTCGTTCTCGTACGATGGCGTGCACTGGCATCCGGTGGCCTGGGCCCAGGGGTACCTGGCCTCGCCACGCGCCGACACCCTGACGTTTCCGCCGTTCACCGGCGATCAGGTGTGGATCGGGACGCAGACGCCGCTGTCGTGGGACGTCGATGCGCTGGCGCTGATCGACCGGTGGCGCGCCCACCCCGACGTCTCGGTGCACGTCGTGGGCAAATCGCTGCAGGGGCGCGATCTGGTACGCCTCGAGATCACGGCGAAGGACGGCCCCCACCCGAAGGCTCGCCGCTGGGCGCACTACTTCGCCAACCAGCATCCGGGCGAGCACAACTCGCAGTGGCGGTTGGTCGGCCTGGTGGACTGGCTGCTGAGCGAGGCGGGCGCCGACGTGCGTCAGCGGCAGGTGGTCCACGTGGTCCTGATGATGAGCCCCGATGCGCCGGCGCACGGCTGGTATCGCGTCAACCAGCAGGGCGTGGACATGAACCGCAGCTACCGCCCCGCTGGCGCCGACCAGGCGACACAGGCGCACGAAGCCTTCCTGTGGCAGCGCGACCTCGAGCGCCTGATGGCGTCCGACACACCGGTCACCACCATCTGGGCCATCCACACCTGGTCGGGCATCGTCGAGCCCCAGATCATTCCCGGACCGGAACTCAGGGGGGCACGGGGTGACTGGACGACCTTTCGCACGGCCCTGGCCCGCGCCGATCGGCTCGGCCTGATCGAGGCGGTGACGCTGGCGAAGGTCGGGCAGTACGGCAACACCACGTGGACAGATGGCCCACATGCGCAGTTCGGCATCACAGCCGTGCTGTGCGAGGGCGGCGCGGTACTGCAGACGCGCCAGCTCAACGAGGCCTCCGGCGCCGCGATCATGCAGGCGCTCGGCGCCCACTACGCGGGGACCCGCCTGACGCCGTGAGCAGGGCGTGCCGCTCGGCGTGCGTCCCGCGTTACTTCTTCGAGGCCCTGGTCTGCTTCAGGTGGTAGAAGCGGCCGTCCTCGGCCCCACCCAGGAAGTCGGGTACCCCGTCGTCGTCGAAGTCCACGGTCGCCGGGCTGACGTCGTGACCTTCGATGTTGCGTGTCGCCAGCGGGCCGGCGTCGCGGAAGACCCACTGGCCGTCGCGCTGGCCGACCTGCAGCAGCAGGTTGGCGTTGGACGAGTTGACGAGGATGTCGAACCGTCCGTCACCGTCCCAGTCCGCGAACTCGAGCTTGCGCCGCCCGCTGCCCCCTGCCGTGCGGTCGTTCAGGCGCAGCGGCGCGCCCGACTCGTCGACGAAGGCCCGCCGTGGTGCGCGCAGGCGCAGCGTAGCGGCGCCTGTCGGTGCGGCCGTCACCGTCGACGTGCGTTCGAACAGCGCCAGGTAGCCCTCGGTGTCGAGCATCGCGAGATCGGGCAGGCCGTCTCCCGTCACGTCGTGCACGACCGGGGTCGTTCGCCATTGCGTCAGCAGTCGCTTTCCTGAGGGGACCTTCCAGCCCCAGGCGAGCCTCGGCGGTGCGCCGACCCACTCGACCTCGACCGGCGCTGGCGTGGCGAGGGCCGGCGCCGTGCGCGTGCCGACGTTGCGCAGCCACACCACCTCGCCGAGGATGGAGTTCAGCACCAGATCCGGACGGCCATCGACATCCCAGTCGGCGACGCTGAAGGTGGTGTAGCCCCACTTGGCTTCCACCGGCCCCTGAATCGACCCGTTGGGGCCCGCCATGATGCGAAACGGACGGCCGTCCACCTCCAGCCGACGTGGGGCCGCCCATCGTGGCGACCCCACACCGCGACCCGACAGGTTCTCGAAGAACTCGACGTAGCCGGCCGTGTTGCCGCTGAGGATGTCGAGGTCGCCATCGCCGTCCCAGTCGAACGTCTTCGGTGTGGCGAGCGCACCCGACTTCAGCGTGTCGGCCTGTTGCCGGAAGTAGCGCGGCGCCTCGAAGATCGGCGTGCGCGTCGCATCGACCCGACCGGTGTGCGTCACGTACGCGACGCGTCCGTCTTCGTCGCCGACGATGAGGTCCATGTGCCCGTCGCGGTTCCAGTCGAAGGCCACCGGCACGACCATCTCGAGATCCATGCGGAGGCGCGCCCCGGTGGCACTCGGCACCGGGCGCCCCGCGGCATAGCGCGGGGCGGTGCGCGTGCCGACGTTCTCGTAGTACGTGAACGCATCGAGGAACTCGCCGGTCAGCAGATCGAGATCGCCGTCGCCGTCGAAGTCCTCGAAATTCGGCACCGGATTGCCGAGCGGCTGGTCGAGTCGCGTTCCTCCCGCCATCAGCGGTTGCGCCGGTCCGTATCGCGGCACGGCGGTGGTGCCTTCGTTGCGCAGCACGTAGATCACGCCATGCAGCGGACCGTGCATCCATCGTCCGTCGGCGTCGTAGCCGTCGTCCCAGCCGTAGTCCGACCAGTCCTCGGCGGCCTGGACGATGTCGAGGGCGCCGTCGCCATCGATGTCGACGTACTTCCAGACGTTGTGGCGGATGCGCTGGCCCTTCGGCTGCGTCCCGATGAGCGCCGTGTGGGCCGTGGGCGGCAGCGGCAACGTGATCTCGCTGCCGGGCACCAGACCCGACCGGGTGGCCTCGGTCCACTCGGTGTTGGTGCGCAACACCCGCATCCTGCCGTCGACGTAGGACGGCGTCACATAGTGCTGCGTCGGGCCCAGCCGACGGCCGGGCGCGAAGACCGGCATCTCGACCCCCGGGCCACTCCGGTTCTCGAACAGCCACACGCCGTTGGACGGCTTGTCTGGGCACGAGACGAGCAGGTCGACATCGCCATCGCGATCGACGTCCCACGGGAGTGGCCAGGCCCACAGGCCGACCCCCAGGTCCACCACCAGTGCGGGGTCGTTGTAGGCGAGCGGCACCAACTGCCGTTCCTGGGCCGCGAGACCGGAGCCGACCAGCACGAGCAAGGCACTCGCGATCCACCGTTGGCGCATCCGCACACCTTAGCGGTGCCGTGGGGGGATTGGAAAGTCCTGGAGCGACCCCTGTCACCGCACGCTGGGAAAAATCCCGCAGTGCCGGCTCCCTCGCACCGTCCCGAGAGGCCGGGATGCGGGCGATCGTGCGGGGTCGGCCGCGGCGGGACCCTTGCATGTCAGCGTGACCGGGTGTCCACACCGTGCTGACGCTGGCCTTCGCTGCCTTCCTCGTGTTCCACGGCCTCATCCACATCATGGGCTTCGCCAGGGCCTTCGGCTACGCGGCGCTGCCCGGCCTCACCGTCCCCATTTCGCCGGCCATGGGCGTCGCGTGGCAGGTGGCGGCGTGCCTCTTCGTGGCGGCGGCCATCGCCATCTACGCCTGCCCGCGCGTGTGGTGGATCGTCGCCGCGCTGGCGGTGGTCGTCTCCACCGTCGTCATCCTGCCGTCCTGGGTGGATGCCAGGGCCGGCGCCGTGGCCAACATCGTCGTGTGCGTCGGCATCGTCTTCGGCGCGTTGACGTACGGCCCCACCAGCCTGCGCGCCGCCTACGACCGCGATGTCGTGGCCGCGCTGGGGGCTGTGCCCGACGACGCGCGTGCGATCACCGACGCGGATCTCGAGGCGTTGCCCGGGCCGGTCCAGCGGTATCTGCGTACGGCCGGTGCCGTGGGGCAGCCGCGGGTCAGGACGATGGCGGCGCGCATGCACGGACGTATCCGCAGCGCTCCCGACGCGCCCTGGATGCCCTTCGTCGCCGAGCAGCACAACACCTTCGGCCCTGTGCCGGCGCGGCTCTTCTACCTGACGGCAACGCGCGCCATGTTACCCATCCAGGGCTACCACCGCTTCATGGGGGCACCGGCGTCGATGGTCATCAAGGCCGCGGCGGTCCTGCCACTGGTCAGCGTCGCTGGTGACGAGATGACCACGAGCGAAACGGTGACCCTGCTCAACGACCTCGCGATCATGGCGCCAGGGGCGCTCGTCGATCCGCGCATCACGTGGGAGCCCGAGCCCGTCGCGTCCGACGATGCGACCCGCACCACGGTGCGGGCGTACTTCACGCACCTTGGGCGCCGCATCACGGCCGATCTCGTCTTTGCGGCCGACGGGGCCCTGGTGGACTTCGTGTCGGAGGATCGCGCCGCGGCATCCGCCGATGGCGCGACGATGACGCGCCGACGATGGTCGACGCCGGTGGGGACCGTGCGTGCGTTCGGGGCGATGCGGCTCGCGTCGGTGGGCGAGGCCCGGTGGCACGAGGCCGGCCGCTCGTGGGCCTACCTCGAACTCACCATCGACGACGTCGCGTACAACGTGCGCTGACCGACGTCGCCCGGGGGGGACGACCGAGGGCAGAGGCCGGTGGCCCGCTGCCCTCATCCATCCCTACTGGTGTCGGCGACGACGCAGGGCGGCGCCGGCGAGGGCGACGCCCAGCATCGCCATCACGCCTGGTTCTGGCACCTGCAGGAAGCCACGAATCTCGCCGCCGCCGAAGGTCGACGAGTGGATGTTGAAGTACGCATTGCCGCTCAGCATTCCGGCCAGCAGACGCGCCGAGGCCTCGGCGGGCGTCGAGGTGCCGCGGAACCCGGCCGTGTAGGTGAGCGGGTCGGTGAGATCGAGGATGCGGGCGTACGTGCCGCTGGTCACGCCCACCGGGAAGCCCGGCAACGTCCCGGGAGTGACCGCCACGCCAATCGTGCCGGTGCCGGCCACCGCCGTGCAGCAGTGGATATGGGCCACGGTCGTCATCCCACTCAACCCCGAGAACGTGGCTTCCAGCGCGAGGGTCTGCATCGTGGTGTCGAACAGCGCCCTTGCGCTGCCAGAACCGGTGGCCAGCGCCGCTTCGGGACCGAAGGTGGTCACGAACCGGATCACGGCGGCGCTGGCGGGTGTGGAGACGAATGACAAGGCGGTCGCGAGAGTGGCTGCAACCAGACCACGCGAGAAAGACGTCGGAAACGGCATGAGGATGGACCTCCGGCAGGCGCAGGTGCGCCACGGAACTGCAACAGGTTTTGGCGGGCAGCCTTCTGCTTGGACGAGGAGGCGGGCCGTGAGGGTTCAGGGGCGCGTTGCAGGCAGCGACAAGGTCATCGACAGCCCCCCAGCGACCGCCGGCTCCGCGACCAGCCGTCCGCGGTGCGACTCGGCGATGGATCGACAAATCGCCAGGCCCATGCCCATGCCCTGCGGCTTGCTGGACACGAAGGGCTCGAAGACCCGGTCGGCAACGGAGGGCGACAGCCCGGGCCCGTTGTCGCTGACGGTCAGCTCGACGCGGTCCTCGCGGGCCCGTGTCGTCACGGTCACCAGGCGGGGGCCGTCCTGGCGCTCCAGCGCTTCGCACGCATTGAGCAGCAGGTTCACCAGGATCTGCCCGAGTTGCACCCGTCGTCCCTCGACGGTCGGGAGCGTCTCGTCCAGCCGCAGTGACGTCTGCACGGCGTGCTCCTCGAACTCGCGCCGCACCAGCGGCAGCATCTCGTGCACGAGCTGTGTGAGGTTGACGGGCGCCGGGGCTGGATGGCCGTCCCGGAGGAACTCGCGCAGGCCGCCGATGACTTCGGAGGCGCGCAGGCCCTGGACCACGATGTCGTTGAGCATCTCGGCCACCTCGTCGTGTCCCGACGCGCCGGTGCCGAGCAGGTGTTGGCCGGCCTCCGCGTTGGCGACGATGGCCGTCAGCGGCTGATTGACCTCGTGGGCGAGGCTGGCGGCCAGTTCCCCCGCCAGCGCCACCCGCGACACGTGCTGGAGCTGCGTGCGCAGCGCCGTGGCCTGCTCCTCGGCGCCGCGACGGTCCTCGAGGGCCCGGACGCGCTCGGCGTGTCGCCGCTCCAGGACGCTGACGCGCTGGCGATAGAGCCCGGACGTCAGCAGGATCAGACCGGCGAGGCCGGCCACGCGGGCCGCCGTCGTCTGCCACCACGTCGGCAGGACCTCGAGGGCGACGACGGCGGGCGTGGTGTTCCAGATGCCATCCTCGTTTCTGGCCTGAAGCAGGAAGCGGTACTGTCCCGGGCCGGCTGGCGTGAAGGTGGCGGACCGCTGCGCGCCCACATCGACCCAGTCGCGATCGAGGCCCTCGATGCGGACACGGAAGCGCGTCCGCTCCGGGAACAGCAGCGCGGCCGCCCCGAACGTGAAGCGCACCCGGGCGGTGCCGGCGGGCACCTCCACTCTGGAGCCGAGCGGGAGCGCGACGTCGTCGGCCCGCACGGCGTCCACACGCACGACGGGTGGCCGGGCGTTGAACGGGAACCGGCTGGCGTCGATACGCACCACGCCGTCGATGGTGCCGAACCAGAGACGGCCCTGCGCATCGGCGAAGCCGGCGGGCAGGCCGAAGTTCGCTTCGGGCACGCCGCGCTCCGCGCCGAGCACCACCGGCATGAGGGCACGGTGCGTCCCCGCCGCGATCCGATCCACATCGCTGCGGTCGATGACGGCGATGCCGCGATTGCTGCTCAGCCACAGTCGCCCCCGCCCATCGTCCAGCACGCGGGAGATGGAGTTGTCGGGCAGGCCCGCATCGACGGTCAGCGTGGTGATGCGACCGTTGCGCAGGCGACCCAGGCCGCCGCCGTAGGTCGCGATCCACAACGTGCCGTCGGCGTCGGCCAGCACGTCACGGACCGAGCCCCGCGGGAGCCCCTCTCTGGCGCCGAGGCGTCGTACCTCGCCTTTGCCGGCGGCGATCTGGAACACCTCTCCGCTGCCCCCGACCCACAGGGAGCCGTCGGGACCGAGGACCGCCGAGATGAGCGGGGCCGGCAGCGTCAGTTGCTCCAGGACGTCGGTGGCGGAGACCCGTCGGACGTCGCCGTTGCGCGACACGATCCACAAGGTGCCGTCGGGTGCCGGCACGACGGGGCCGAGTTCGGCGGGGAGCGTCACGGGCCAGCGGCGGACGTGGGGGGCCGTGCGCTGCACGCGGTAGACATGCGCGCGCCAGCGGACCCACAGCGCGCCATCCTCGGCCGCCGCAAAGCCGTGCTCGCAGGACCCCGGCTCCGCGGCGACCGGAGACGACTCGCCGTGGATCGTCTCGACCGTGCCGTCCTCGTCGATGTGGTACACGCCAGTGCACGTGCCGGAGACCCACGCGCCGTTCCCCCCGTCGGTGGCGAGGGCGGCGATCGCCTCGAGGCCGGCCTCCCGGCCGAACAGGCGTGTCGGTTGGCGATTGGCGCGATAGAGGCCTCGGCCGTTCGTGCCAATCCACACGGTGCCGTCGGCGTCGATGGCGAGCGCGCGAATGAACAGCCCCGCCGGCAGATCGAGGGGCAGGTCGTGCCGTGCCCATGAGCCGTCGCGCTCGGCCGTGAGGCGCGACACGGTGCCGCCACCGCCCACCCACAACTCGCGATCGCTGACGTGGAGGATGACGTTGGTGGCCTCCTGCAGGGCAGGGCGGATGTCGAGCACCGTGAACCCCTGGTCCGTCACATGGCCCACGCCGCGCGCCAGGCCGACCCAGAGGTCCCTCCCGGTGCCGCCGGTGATGCCCTGGGTCTCCAGGGGCAGCCGCCGGGCGACCGCGCCGGCCTCCGGCGTGAGGGGCACCAGGGCGCCACCGAAGGAGGCCCAGCCCTGGCCGACCCGCGTGTTGGCGAGGGCGTCGACGCTGCCCGGCCCGGCCGGCGGCACGCGCACCAGCAGCCGCCAGGGCGCGGTGCCGTCGCTCGTCCAGATGTCGCCCTGCGCGGTCTGGCAGTAGAAGCGGCCCCTGGCCACGACCAGGCCGATGGCGTCGGGCATCGGGGTCGCCGGGACGAGGATCGTTCGCACCCGTCCCGCCTCGAGATGCCCGAGGTGGCCTTCCTGCGTGACGAACCACGCCGCATCGGGGCCGTCGGCGACCATCGACGTGATGCGATTGGACGCCAGGCCCGGCTCGCGGGCGATGTCCATCACCTCGAAGCGTGCGCCATCGAAGCGGGCCAGGCCGCCGAACGTGGCGAGCCAGAGCTCACCATTGGGCAGCGCCACGATGTCGTTGATGGTGTTCTGCGGCAGCCCCTCGGCCGTCGTCCACCGCGCGACGCGATAGTCGAGGAACTGCTGGTCGGCGACGGCAGGGCCGGCCGTCATCGCCCAGAGGACGACGACGAGGCGGAGCCATCGGCGAGGGGGCAGGGCCACGGACGGAATCCTGGGAGGCGTGGGTATCGACACGGCGTGAGCCGTAGCGATCCTAGGAAACCGGCGGGCGAATGCGAAGCGGAAAGCGGCGTGGGCCGCGTCAGGACCGCGCGGCCGTCATCGCGACGACGGGCACCGCGCGATTCAGCCCCGGCACCGACCGTCGGCGCAGCTCCCGCGTCGCGGCGAAGCCATCGAGTTCCGGCATCTGCACATCCATGAACACGAGGTCGAACACATCGCGATCGAGCCGAGCGAGCGCCTCGGCGCCGTCCTCGACGACGGTCGGCACGATGCCCAGTTTGCGCAGGATGCCCACCGCCACGCGCTGGTTCACGGGATTGTCTTCGGCCAGCAGCACACGCAGCCCCTGGTGCGGCCCGACGGGCGCCGACGCCGTCTCTGGCGGGGCGGCGGGGACCGCGGCAGGCAGCGGCGGGGCGTCGGCCGGGCACGCCGTCACGGCGCGCTCGAGGGCCTTCGCGAGGTCCACGCGGCGCACGGGCTTGGTCAGCTCGGCGACGAAGTGGCTGTCGTCGCTCTCGACGCCCACGCGATGGCGTCCGACCGTGTGCATGCAGATCAGCTGCACGTCGCGCAGCGCCGTATCGGCCTGCACGGCCTGCGCCAGAGCCGCGCCATCCATGCCGGGCATGCGGAGGTCGACGACGCCGATGCGTATGGGAGGGCCCGCGTCGCGCGCCATCCGCAGCTGCTGCGCAGGCTGCGCGTGACGTTCTCGAGCTCCGCGCGCAGGCGCTGCCCACGCACGGCTCACAGTACTGCCTCCAGCGGAGCCGCCCCAGGCTCAGCGGGGCAATCGGCATCACCACGGGACGCCTGCCGTCCGTGCAGCTGAGACAGACCGATCCCTGTTGTGTTCCACGACAGCTGTGCATGGGGCAGGCAGGCCGGCGCGGCGCCGGATCGCCGCCTGTTGCAGGTATTTCCGAGCAAAGACCGCGCGTGTGGACAGGGCACACGTTTCGCACCCCATGACCTCGTTGTGCGCGGCCCCTTGCCCGGAGGCAGGGACTGGTCCGCACAGGGAGACATGAAGATGACGTCATACATCCACCGCATCAGCCTGGGCCTCGGTGCCACGGCGCTCGTCCTGGCCACGGCCGCGTTCGCGCAGGCAGCCCAGCAGACGACGACCGACAAGGCCCGTGAAGCCGGCCGCGAGGTCAAGCAGGACACCCGTGACGCCGCCCGCGACACCGGCAACGCCGTCACCGACTCGTGGGTGACGATGAAGATCCACTCGCAATTCATCCCCGAGGACGCGCTCGAGGACAGCGACATCGACGTCACGACGCGCAAGGGCGTCGTCACGCTCACGGGCACGGTCGCCAGTCTGGCCGGCCGCGACCGCGCGGTGGCCATCGCCAAGGCGACCGACGGCGTGAAGAGCGTCACCAACCGCCTGCGCGTGGCGCGTGAGCGGGACGACGACGCCGTGGCGGCGACGGGTGCGGCCGCGCGTGAAGGCGCGCGCGAGACGAAGGACGCGGCGCGCGGGGCGGGTCGGGCGGTGAGTGACGGCTGGCTGACCTCGAAGGTCTACGCCGACTTCATCGACGAGGATGCGCTCGAAGGCAGCGACATCGACGTCGACGTCAATGCGGCCGTGGTGACCCTGAAGGGCACCGTGGCGTCGCAGGCCGGCTCGGACCGCGCTGCCGAGGTGGCCAGGGGCATCGAGGGCGTCAAGTCGGTGCGCAACAACCTGAAGGTCACGGCTCGCAAGTAGACCGCAGGGGAGGGGCCGCGTCATGCGGCCCCTCTCCCCGCGTCAGATTCGCGCCCAGCGGCACCTGTGAACGCTCCTGATCCGTTCGTCGGTCGCAGCGAGATGGCCGCGCGGATGCGAGACTTCGACTGGTCGCGCACCCCGATCGGCCCCGTCGTGTCCTGGCCGCAGAGCCTGCGGTCGGCCCTGAGCATCTGCACGGGGTCGGCGCTCCCCATCGCCATCTACTGGGGCCCCTCGCTCATCCTGCTGTACAACGACGCCTGGAGTCCCATCGCGGGCACCAAGCACCCGTGGGCGCTCGGCCGTCCCGCGGCTGAGGTCTGGCCCGAGCTGTGGAGCGACATCGGTCCGCGCTTCGCGCACGTCCTCCGGACCGGTGACCCCACGTACCTCGAGGACGCGCTGTTGCCGATGCATCGGCACGGCTACACCGAGGAGTGCTACTTCAACTACACCTTCACCGGCATCCGCGGCGAAGGCGGCCGCGTGGACGGCATCTTCAATGCCGTGATCGAGACGACCTACCGCGTCGTCAGCGAGCGGCGCACGCGCCTGCTGCAGCGGCTCGGCGAGGAGACCGGCCAGGTCCGGACGCCTGCGGCCGCGTGCGCGTCGGCGGCGCACGTGCTCACGTCGGATGGCGACGACGCGCCCTTCTGCCTGGTCTACCTCGATGCCGGTGGCGGCACCGCACACCTGGTGGCGGCCGCGGGCCTGGCGGACGGCAGTCCGCTCGCCCCGGCGATCATGGCGCTCGACGACGCCACGACGTGGCCGATCGGTCAGGCCCTCACGGGCGGACAGGTGGTGCACGTCGGGAATCTGTCGACGCGATTCGGCGCCGTCACGGTGGGCCACCCCTGGCCCGAGGCCGTGCAGGACGCGCTGCTGGCGCCACTGCGGACGGGCAGCGTCGAGGGGGAGGCCGGCGTCCTGGTCATCGGGGCGAGTCCCCGCCGTGCGGTGGACGAGGAGTATCGCCAGTTCGCAGCGCGTGCCGCCGCGATCCTGTCGTCGACGCTGGCCTCGGCGACGGCGTACCAGACCGAGCGCAGTCGTGCCGAGTCCCTGGTGGCCATCGACCGGGCCAAGACGGTGTTCTTCTCCAACGTCAGCCACGAGTTCCGCACGCCGCTGACCCTCATGCTCGGGCCGACCGAGGATGCCCTGGCCTCGATCTCGGGCGCCCTCACCGGCGAGGACCTGCTGACCGTCCATCGCAACCAGCTCCGGCTGCTCAAGCTCGTCAACGCCCTGCTCGACTTCTCGCGCCTCGAGTCGGGCCGCATGCAGGCGGCCTACGCGCGCACCGACCTGGGCCAGTACACCTCGGACCTCGCGAGCGCCTTCCGGTCGGCGTTCGAGCGGGCCGGCCTCGGCTACGACGTGCACTGCGCGCCGATCGAGGGCGACGTGTACGTCGATCGTGACATGTGGGAGAAGATCGTCTTCAACCTCCTGTCCAACGCTCTCAAGTTCACCTTCGAGGGCAGGATCACGGTGCGGCTCGACGACAGCGGCGACCACGTCGCGCTGACCGTCGCGGACACCGGGGTCGGCATCGCGGAGGTCGACCTGCCGCTGCTGTTCGAGCGCTTCCGTCGCGTCGAAGGGGTGCGGGCGCGCACGCACGAGGGGTCGGGCATCGGACTGGCGCTGGTGCAGGAGCTGGCGCGGCTGCACGGCGGCGACTGCACCGTGGCAAGCGCCCCCGGGCACGGCACGCGGGTCATCGCGACGGTGCGCAAGGGGCGCATGCACCTGCCGCAGGACGCCGTACGCGCGGATGTCGGGCCTCGTGCCCCCGCCGGCCCGAACGCCCATGTCATCGAGGCCCTGCGCTGGATTCCGGATGCGGACGGAGACACGGCCCCCACGTTCGACAGCGGCCCCGCCTCATCGCTCGGCGACGACCTGACGACGGCGCCCGGGCGGGTGCTGGTGGCCGACGACAACGCCGACATGCGTGACTACCTGGCGCGGTTGCTCGGCCGCTACTGGACCGTCGAGACGGTGGTCGATGGCCAGCGCGCCCTCGAGGCCATCGCACGCGTCAGGCCCGACCTCGTGCTGACCGACGTGATGATGCCCGGGGTCGACGGCTTCGGACTCCTGCGCGCCCTGCGATCGGACCCCGCCACCTGCGCCATCCCCGTCGTCGTGCTCTCGGCGCGCGCCGGCGAGGAGGCACGCATCGAAGGCATCGAGTCCGGCGCGGACGACTATGTCGTCAAGCCGTTTTCGAGCCGTGAGCTGGTGGCGCGGGTCAACGCGCAGATGGCGCTGGCACGGGCCGCCCGTGAGCGCGCCGACCTGCTGGCGCGCGAGCAGGCGGCCCGCCGTGAGGCCGAACTCCAGAAGACCCATCTCTACTCGCTGTTCATGCAGGCGCCGGTGGCCATCGCCGTGCTGCGCGGGCGGTCCTACCGCATCGAGCTCGCCAACGGGCTCGCGTGTGCCATCTGGCGCCGTGGGCACGAAGAGGTGATCGGACGACCACTGTTCGACGCGCTGCCGGAACTGCGCGAGGGGCGCTGGCAGACGCTGCTCGACGAGGTGTACGCGTCGGGGCATCCGCACGTGGGCAACGAGGTGCCGGCGCGCTTCAGGACGGCCAGCGGCCGCGACGACGACCTGACGTACCTCAACTTCGTCTACACCCCGCTCCTGACGGCCGACGGCGAGGTCGACGGCATGCTGGTGATCGCGACCGACGTCACGAGCCAGGTCGTCGCCCGCGAGGAGATGCGTCGGCTGCGCGAGGCCGCCGAGAGTGCCTCGCGCGCCAAGGACGAGTTCCTCGCGATGCTCGGGCACGAACTGCGCAATCCGCTGGCCCCCATCCGGACCGCGCTCGATCTGATGCGCCTGCGCGGGGTGGACGCGGCGCTGCGTGAACGACAGATCATCGAGCGGCAGGTGGCGCATCTGGTGGCGCTGGTGGACGACCTGCTCGACGTCTCCCGCATCACCCGCGGCAAGCTGCACCTGCGGCGCGTCGTCGTCGAGACCTCGGCCATCGTGGCCAGAGGCATCGAGATGTCCAGCCCGCTGCTCGACCAGCATCAGCACGAACTGACCGTCGACGTGCCGCGCGATGGCCTGCCGGTCCTTGGCGATCTGGAGCGATTGGCGCAGGTCGTGGCCAACCTGCTCACCAATGCCGCCAAGTACACCGAGCCGGGCGGGCGCATCCATGTCGAGGCCCACCACCGCGGCGACGAGATCGTCCTCGCCGTCCGTGACAGCGGCGTCGGCATCGATGCCGACATGCTACCGACGATCTTCGACCTGTTCGTGCAGGAACGTCAGTCGCTGGCGCGATCGCAGGGCGGGCTGGGCCTCGGGCTGACGATCGTGCGCAGCCTGGTGCAGCTGCACGGGGGGCACGTCGTGGCGAGGAGCGCGGGGCGGGGCCAGGGCGCCGAGTTCGTCGTGACACTGCCGCACGCGTCCGACGACGTGGCCACGGCGGTCGTCGCCGAGGGGCCGGCGGGGGACGCGGTGCCGTCGTCGGGGCTGCGGGTGCTGGTGGTGGACGACAACGTCGACGCGGCCGGGTTGCTGGCCGAGTGGCTGTCGGCGGTGGGGCACGAGACCGTCGCCGTCCACGACGGCCCGTCCGCGATTGCCGCGGCTGAGGCCGTACCGCCGGACGTGGCGTTGCTGGACCTCGGCCTGCCAGTGATGGACGGGTACGAGCTGGCCCGTCGTTTCTCGGAACACCCGCGCCTGCGCGACGTGCGCCTCTTCGCCGTGACCGGCTACGGGCAGGACACCGACCGGGCGCGATCGCTCGCGTCCGGATTCGCCGAGCATCTCGTCAAGCCGATCGACGTCGATCGGCTGGTGGCGCTGCTGGAGCAGGGGAGTCAGGCGTGAGGCCCGTCCCCCCCGGCTCCGACCGCCCTACTCGCCGACGACGGGAATGGGCGTCGTGAGCGCCGCGAGCACTTCCGTGTAGAGGTACTTCGCGCCTTCGACACCGTCGTGCGGGCCCTGCTCGTACTCGAGGGCGAACGTGCCGCGGTACCCGGAGGCGAGCATGATCCGCACCGAGCGCTGCACGTTGTTGCGATCGCCCCACCGGTCCCAGAACTTCGCGTGCACGTTGGTGTGCGCGTAGGGGGCCAGGGCCTTGAGGCCGTTCACGAGGTGGTACTCGTGCTCCCAGTTGCCGAAGTCGGGTGAGGCCTCGCAGTAGGGGTGATTGACCTCGTCGATGATCGTGCGGATGTTCATCGGGTCGGCCGCCAGCCCCCAGTGGTTCTCGATGGTCACCTTGATGCCCATCTTGCCGCCGAAGTCCGCCATCTCCCGGTGCGACTCGATGGCGGCCTCCAGCAGCGGAATGAGGTCGATGTTGCGCGGGTAGCCGTCGCCGGGGCCACGCGGCACCGCGTTGGGCCGGATGCTCGGCCCGAGGGCCTGCGGCGAGTTCATCCGCATCGACTTGACGCCGAGGACGCGGCAGCCCTCCAGCCAGCGCTTGGCGAGATCGACCCCGGCGCGACGCCGCGCGTCGGCCTCGGGCGAGCCATAGTCGGCCAGCCCCGACGGCGCGTTGTTGGAGATGTGCTGGACGTAGGTGCCCGTCTTGACGCAGGTGTTGGCCAGCTCGTCGAGCCACTGGCGTCCGGCCGGGCTCATCGGGTCGAAGCCGCCCGGACGGCCGTTGGCCCCGGCCGGGAAGAACATCGCGTCGTTGGTCACGTCGCCGAAGAAGCCCGAGAACAGGTCCATCCGCGTCACGCCGGGGAACGTGTCCTTCGTGAACTGCGGGAAGTCGAGCATCGTCAGCTCGCCGTACTTCTTCTTCATCTCCGCCGCGTTGGGCAGGCTCGCTCTGGCAGCCGTGGCCGCGCGCGCCACCGAGAGGGCCTTGGCCGCGTTCGGGTTGGCCTCGATCTCGGCCTGGGCCGCCTGGGCCGCCTGCTCGCGGCTCTGTGGCGCGGCACCCGCCGGTGCGCCGGCGGGCCGCGGTGGCATCGCGCGCTGCTTGAACAGCGGGCGAATCGGCCACGAGTTGCTGGCGATGCGCTCGAGCGCCGCCTTCTGCGCCGCCTCCTGAGCTCGTGCCGCGTCCTGGGTGGACAGCACCACGGCCCCTGCCGCTGCCCCGGCCGTCGCCTTGAAGAAGTCTCGCCGTCCTACGCCGCTGTCGTTGCCCTGTCCGTGTGCCACGTGTGTCGTCCTCGTCACTGGGAACTGCCCGGTCGGCCTCACCCCGCGCCGATTGTCTCGCGCGGGGGCGAAAGTCGCGCCCGCCGCTGGCGCGCGCCTGCCCCTCAACTACGCCGCTGAAGGGCCAACTGTATCGCGTCCGGGACATCGGCGACGGCTTTCGCCTCATGTTCCATCGAGCTCTGCC
Source organism: Luteitalea sp. (assembly GCF_022842525.1). Taxonomy (NCBI): domain Bacteria; kingdom Pseudomonadati; phylum Acidobacteriota; class Vicinamibacteria; order Vicinamibacterales; family Vicinamibacteraceae; genus Luteitalea; species Luteitalea sp. The sequence continues at coordinate 29,860 of NZ_JALHPM010000028.1, read as the reverse complement.
GAGTGGCCACTGGCGCCCGTCCCCCGCACCGATGCGCTGCCACGACACGCGACGACTCACGCCGATCAGGCCGGATTTCCCGGGGAGAACCACAGACGCCACAAATGCGATTGCCACGCCCAGTCTCGATGCCAGCAGCCTCGCGGAGGCCGGGGAACTCATGACCAGCCGCCTCGCCGACCTCGAAGCCCGGCTGATGGCGCTGGATCGCAGCCAGGCCGTCATCGAGTTCGAGCCGGACGGGACCATCGTGTCCGCCAACGACAACTTCCTCGCGGCGATGGGCTACGCGCTCCCGGACGTGCAGGGCAAGCATCACCGGATGTTCGTGGACGCGGCCGAGGTACGGTCCGACGCGTACCGCCGGTTCTGGGACGCCCTGGCCGCCGGCCAGTTCCAGGCCGCCGAGTACAAGCGCTTCGGCAAGGGCGGCCGGGAGATCTGGATCCAGGCCTCCTACAACCCGATCCTCGACATGAACGGACGGCCATTCAAGGTCGTGAAGTTCGCCTCCGACATCACCGCGCGCATCGAACAGGGCCAGCGCCTCGCCACGCTGCTCGCCGAGATCGACCGCAACGCGCAGGTGCTGTCGTCCTCATCGGGGCAACTGAGCAGCATCAGCGAGGTGATGGGCGCCAACGCCGAGCAGACGTCGGCGCAGGCCGGCGTCGTCGCGGCGGCCGCCGAGCAGGTCAGCCGCAACGTCCAGACGGTGGCCACGGGCACCGAGGAGATGGGCGCGAGCATCCGCGAGATCGCCAAGAACGCCAACGACGCGGCGCGCGTGGCGACCCAGGCGGTCAAGGTCACCGAGACCACCAGCGTCTCGATTCACAAGCTGGGTGAGAGCAGCGTCGAGATCGGCAAGGTCAACGACATCTCCGCGACCATCGCCAGTGCCGTCGAGGAACAGACCGCGACGACCAACGAGATCGGGCGCAACGTCGTCGAGGCCGCGCGGGGCAGCGAGGAGATCGCGCGCAACATCACCGGCGTGGCGCAGGCCGCTCACAGCACGACGAGCGGCGCGCACGAGGCCCGCGAGGCTGCCGTCGGGCTGTCGGGCATGGCCGCGGACCTGACCGCCCTCGTGTCAGGCTACCGGGCCTAGTGGATCACCAGGGGGCGCCCAGCCTGGCGCGCCCCCTGTCCCTCCTGGCCGACGCCTATCGGCGTCGGCGCCGTGCGCTCACCACACCCATGAGCCCGAGCGCGACGAGCCCCACGGTGGTGGGCTCCGGCACGGGCGTGCGGTCGACGACCGTCGCCGACAGCGTCGCGCGGCCCTCCAGCATCGACTGATTCTCGAAGACCAGCGTGTACAGGATGGTCAGCACATCGACACTGCCGACGGCGGCACCCGCCGCGAACTGGTACGTGCCGATGCGGTAGCTCGTCGGGCCCGGATCGGGGAAGCCGACGACGAAGGCATCGAAGTCGACCGACGAGGCGTCGAAGTCGCCGACCGTGACGTCGTCCTGATTGACGGTCAGGTCAGCCAGGTACGCCGTGACGCCGCTGTCGTTGGCCACGGTGATGAAGACGTCGCGCGAGGATCCCGCCGGCCCCTGCAGCGGGTCAGGCGAGAAGGTGATGATGGCCGCGTCGGCCGCGGCCACGGGCAGCAGGATGGCGCACAGGGCGGTGGCCAGCGCCACCACGAATCGGGTCTTGAAGGTCACGTCTGCTCCGGAATCGAAGGAAAGGGTTCTGTTACCTGGTCACGCTCTGCGTGCCCGAGAACTTCAGCGACCGGCCGTCCGCATTGGCATAGGTGCCGGACTCGACGAGGGCGAAGCGCGTCACGCTCGCCGGCACGGTGAAGGTCAGGGTGGTGGTGGCCGCCTGGCCCGGCCCGAGGACCGGTGCCACCGGCAGCGGCAGCGCCGAGGTCAGGACGATGGCCCCCGCGCCCGTGACGGCTCTCGCGGTCACCTTGCCGATGGCGAGATCGAAGAGGTTGCCAGTGCCGGCATTGCGGAGGCGCAGCGTCACGGTGACGGAAGTGCCCGACGTGGTCACCCCGGCGACGCTGACCTGCACGGCCGGGGTGCCGGCCGCGAAGCCGACGACCATGCCGTCGTGGTCGGACAGGCGCGCCGGCGTGGTGTCGTCGCCGCGCAGCGACTCGGGCTGGTCGACGTTGCTGCGCGAGAAGGTGACGCGGCTGACGAGCCGGCTCAGGTTCTGTGTGATGAGGCCGTGGTCCAGCACCTGGGCACTGCCCTCGAAGACGTACGAGTAGCGCTGCGTCGGCGGCACCCAGGTCACGAGATTGATCAGGTCGGGCGTCACCAGATCGGCCGTCGGCAGGACCACCGTGTCGGCGGCCGCCGGCGTGCCCGCGATGGTCCCGATCACATCGACATACCCGTCACTGAATTCGAACGCATTGAAGTCGCCGACGAGCAGGAGGCGCTCGGTCGGCGCCGCCAGCTGCCGCGCCTGGATCCAGCCGGCCAGCCACTCGGCCTGCGCCTTCCGCTTGGCGCGCACCCGGCCACCCGCCGTGCCCGTGCCCGAGGGCGTCGGGTCGTCGATGCCGTTGAGGGACCGCAGATGGTTGGCCACCACCGTGATCGGGAACGGCGCGCCTCCGGCCGGCGTCACCACCGCCTCGAGGACCAGCGGCGGACGATCGTTGAGCAGGGCGTCCAGGCCGGTGTTCGGATCCACGTAGGTGTCGGCGGCGCCGATCTGGGTCACGCTGGCCACCTGCGTGGTCATCGTCTTGACCAGGAAGCCGACGTCGATGCCGCCGACGTCGTTGCCCTCGACGAGGAAGGCGGTGTAGCCCGGGTTGACGCCACCCGCGTTCACGGTGTCGTCGTTGATGCGCGCCGCGAGCGCCTGGAGGGCATCGAGGTTCTCGATCTCGACCGTCGCCAGGATGTCCGGCGAACGGAGGACCTCGCGCACGGTCAGCGAGGCCTTCGAGAGACGCCGGGCCAACGCCGCGGCGGTCAGGACCACGTCGCTCACGCCAGGGGCGTTCACCGTGTCGAAGAACCGCTCGAAGTTCAGCGACCCCACCGTGACCTCCCCCGCACTCGGCGTCGGCACGGTCGTCAGTCCCAGGCCCGCCGTCGCCATCACCCCTGCCGCCCGGTTGAGAATCGTCCAGGTGCCCGCGACCGAGTCGAGGGGGCCGGCGACACCCGTGACGACGGCGCCGGTGGCGACGTTGAGGGCCACCCCGCCGACGAGGGCGTCGGTGTCGACGGCGATGCGCTCCGGATTGGTGTCGAACCGGGGGATGTTGGCCGGTGCGCCGACGGGCAGCGGCGCGTACACGGCCAGGCCCGGTTCGCGGAAGGGCCGCGCCTTGCCCGTGATCACGGCCGTGAAGAGTCCGTTGCTGGTGGAGGTGGCGTTGGCTTCGGAGATGTTCCCGCCGGTCGGTGCGACCACCGTCAGCGAGGGGACGGTGACGAGCATGCCCTCGAAGCGCTCCGGCCCCGTGAAGGTCATCACGTCGGACGGCGACAGGGACACTGGCGTCGGCAAGGGCTGTGCGGCTGCCAGCAGCGTCACCGTCGGCGACACGATCTCCGTGACCGTGGGCGTGCCCGGTGCCGCGGTGCTGGACACGAACTCGGTCACGGTGCCCGTCACGAGCACGAGGTTGCCGTCGGCGACGGCCGCCGGGACGGTGTTTCCCGTGAACACCAGCAGCCCTTCGGACGACGAGGGATCGCCGTCGTCGTCGGCGGCCGGGGACTGGATGAAGAAGGCGTTGGTCCTCACCCCCGTCACGATGCCGCGCGTCGTCACGGTCTGCCCAGCCAGGGGCGAGACGGTGCCCGTGCCCTGAATCTGGTTGATCTGGGTGATCAGGACGTCGTCGTTGCTGATCGTGCCCACGCCCTGGCCATCGCTGACGATGGCGCCGACGACGTCGGTGACGTTGACGAAGAAGGTCTCGGTGGGCTCGGGTGACGCATCGCCGATCACGTCGACGGCGAAGGAGTAGGTCGACTCGCCGGCCGCGATGGCCTGCCCGACGAGTGCGCGGGCGACATAGTCACCGCTGGCGGTCGTGGCGGTGTTGTCGGCCGTCGCGATGTCGAAGGTCACCCCACCAGGGCCAGCCGGAGAGGCCAGGCTGACGGTGAAGGTGAACACCGACGTTCCGGCATTGCCCTCGGCCTGCGTCACATCGGTGATGGCGAGGCCGGGCTGGATCGGGCCCGACGGATTCGGCGTCAGCGAGAAGTCGTCGACGGCGAGGCCGTCGTCGGCACCGCTGGCGTTGAAGTCCGTCCACCGGATCCAGAACGTCGCGCCGGCCGGAATGTCGAGACCGGTGATGGTCGAGCCGATCAGGGCGCGGGTGCCGGGGGCGTTGCCGTCCCTGGCGCCGACGGCCCCGGTATCCAACGTGGTGAAGTCGAGGGCGTCGACGTCGGTCCAGGTGCCACTGTTCAGCGAGGAGGCGCTGACGCTGTACTGGAAGTCGAGCCGATCGGTGCGCGCCGTCGTCCCGAGGCGCCACTGCTCCCCCGTGTAGGCGACGGTGATCGCGGTGATGGTGACGCCGGTGTCGTTGGTGAAGGCCGCGCCGAAGAGCGGCACGAGGGCGCCACTCTGCAGGCCGCCCAGGGCGCGCTCGGAGGCCCCCGCCGCGCCGAAGCTGTAGGTGTCGCCCGCGTTACCGCTGCCAGTGCCGGCGGTGTACACCCCGTTGGCGTTCGTCCCCGACTCGAGCAACGCCCAGCCCGGCGGCACCACGCTGCTCGTCGCCGAGCTCGCGAGGGTGTCGAAGGTCTGGGTGTAGGGCACACCCGGAGCCGTCAGCGAGGCCGTCTGGGCGGCGGCGGTGCCGCCGAGCAGGAGCGCGGGCAGCAGCGCCGTGAACAGGCGCGCCAGTGGGGCGCGCGCGAGAGAGAGCAGGCTGGGGACTCGCCGCATCGGTGAAGTACTCCTTGACAGGCCTTCGGGAGTGGCCGGCGCACGTCCATGTGCACCGCGCCGGTCGCGTCATCGCAGGTGATGGGCCACGAGGTGTCGTTATGCCACGAGCGGCCGGGCTTGACCAGCACGCACGCGAACGACGATGGGGCGCGGCACACCTGCGCGCCACTGTCGCCCCGGCGTGCGACGGGGGCGCGACGACGGTCTGGACCTGCCGTGAAATTGCCGCGAGTGCGTCACGGAATTGCCACGACTGGCTCGTCTAAGCCTCCAGTACCCGCCATGACGGACCATCTTCCGCCCTCATTCCTCAGTCATCCCTCCAGCGCCCCGGCGGCCGACACGGTCCCGGCTGCCGAGGCGCCGCCTCCCGCGGGCACGGGAAAGAAGAAGAACAAGGTGCGGTCCGCGTGGATTGGATTCGCGGGGCGGGTGGTCGCCCAACTGGTGGGCGCGGCCGCCACCGTCATGCTCGGCTACACGGTCGTCAGTCACACGGCGAAATCGGCGGTGGCTGCGGCCCAGGCCACCGCGCCGACACCGCCGCTCGACCGCACGGCGGCGGTGGCGCGGGCCACGGCCGGTCTGGCCGCCGCCAGTGACCCGGCGCGGCATTTCGGGCCCACACTGGTCGTGCTGCCGTTTGCCGACTACTCGCCGGCCGACACGTCCACCCGCCTGGCCGACGGCGTGACTGAGGCGGTGACCGCGGCCCTGGCCCGCAGTGGGCGCGTGTCCGTCATCTCGCGGACCTCGGCGCGGCAGTATCGCGAGTCCACACGCCCGCTGCCCGTGATTGCCGCCGAACTGGGCGTGGATGTCGTGGTGGAGGGCTCGCTGGTGCGCCACGGCGATCGCGTGCGCGTGACCGTGCAGCTGATCGATGCGGCCACCGACGCCCACCTCTGGGCGCAGACCTACGACCGCACGGCGCGCGACGTGCTGGACTTCGAGGCCGACATCAGCGCCGCCATCGACGCCGACCTGGCCGGCGTGCTGCCGCGTCGACTGCAGTCGACGCCAGCCGAGGCCCCGAGTCGCGCGGCCTTCTGAGCGCGGCGCGCGGACCTCAGCGGTCCACGCGGCGGACCGTCTCGATCCACAACGAGGACGGTCGGGCCTGGCAGGCGCCCACGAGGCGGCTGGCGAAGGCCGTGACGGTGCGCACCGTATAGGGCGGCGTCTCGCGATGCGCGTGCGCCAGGCCCTGCGTGTAGCCGAAGGCGAACAGCATCTGGGCCTTCAAGGCCTCGCGATCGGTCCACAGCAGCTTGATGTCGTCGAGGCGCATGCCGCGCTCGATGTTCCAGAACGCGACTCGCATCGACGGCCCGAGACGCCGGTCCACCGGTCGGTGCGGCCGCGCGCCGCGATACCACGCTTCGTTGCTGATGAACGGCGTGGTCGTCAGGCGCGTGAGCCTGGCCTGCAGGGCGGCCGGCAGCGGCTCCGGTCGACTGAGGGTGACCAACTCGTCGAACGAGAGCAGATCGGGGATCTGCAGCCGGACGTAGTCACCGCGATAGGGTTGCGGGCGAGGTGTGGCCTGGGCGCGCACGGGCACGTCTCTCGCAGCACCCGGGCGCCCGCCTATCCGAATCGTGCCACGGGGGCCAGCGCTCGGGGGGACTGGTCGGTCAGTCGCGGAAGCCGTAGTGGTCGATGAGCGTCTCGATGCGACTCCGGTGGCCGAGGTCGAGTGCGGTGACCCTGAAGGCCGTGTCCACGAAGTCGTGATTGACGTCGCGAGCGCTCCGCAGGCTCTCGGCGGCGAACTCGATGCGCTCCTTGCCGGGCGCGGACCCCGACAGCGGCAGTTCCATGCCCAGACGGAACGCGCGCCCGACGTCGAGGGGGCGCGTGCTCATCACGAGGATGCCCTCCGTGGTGAGGTCCACCAGGTGGCCCAGGTCCTCGCCCGTGTCCAGGTCGAACACGCGCAGGTAGTAGATGAGGGTCCGTCGTGTCAGGCGTCGTCGTTCCTGCATGGGGCCTCCCGTTGGGAGGGCTGGCTCGCCGAGCCGGCCGCCGGAGCGGTCCAACCGCTCCAGCGGCATCATAGCTCGACCGTCGAACTACTCCGGGGTCGTGGCGGGCGTTGCGGCCCTGACGGCGGCGGAGACGGCGGCGGCCGCACCGGACGTCGGCACGCCGTGCAGCGTGACCTTGCTGGCCGTCCGCGTGGCGCCATCGGCGGTGTACTTCACCTTCACCTGCTGGCCGAGCGCGCTGGCGAGGTCGGTCGCGGCCAGCGTCTTCTTGCCGTCCTTCACCTCGGCCTCCGGCGCGAGCGTGTAGATCTGATCGCTGGCGCCCTGACGGACGGCGACGGTCCGGGCCGCCGTGTCGACCTTGACGATGACGCCACCGGCCCAGAGCTCGGTGGGCAGGGGCTGGGCGGCGGCCGTGGTGGCGAGGGCGACGAGGCTGGCGAGCGAGAGGATGAAGGTACGCATCGGTATGGGACTCCTGCCGCGCCCTTGGGAGAAAACGCCGGCGCAGCGGTGGCGTTCTGAGGGAGAGGACGCCACCCGCCGGCGCACCGTTCCACCGCCATGACACGGCGGATGTCTTGTCATCGTGGCGCCACGAAGTTGCAAGATCCGCGCGTGGATCCGGCCTCCGCGCCATGGAACTGCCACACCTTGACGACCGACGCCCCGCGCCAGCCCGGGTGTATCATTCGCGCCATGCCCCTGCTCGACGTGCGCAGGGTCGCGACGATGGCCGCACTCGCGGGCCTCGTGGCGACCGGTGGCCTCCGGCTGACTGCACAGGCGCCGCTCGTGGCTGCAGGCGGCGCGGTGCGCGTGGCGGGGCACCACGCGTTCGTGCAGCAGTACTGCCTCGACTGCCACGACGACGACTCGAAGAAGGCGGACCTGTCGCTCGAGGCGATCGCGACCGGTGACGTCGCCGCGCATGTCGTCGAATGGGAGAAGGTCGTCAGGAGGCTCCGCACGCGACAGATGCCGCCGATCGACGAGCCGCGTCCGGACGAGGCCACCTACGACGCGGTGATTACCGCCCTCGAGACGTCGCTCGATCGCGCCGCGGCCGCGCGGCCCAATCCAGGGCGCACGGCGTCGATCCGCAGGCTGACGCGCACCGAGTACCGCAACGCCATTCGCGACCTGCTCGCGCTCGACGTCGACGTCGCCACGCTGCTCCCGCCTGACGAGTCGAGCTACGGCTTCGACAACGTCACGGTCGGCGAGCTCTCGCCGACGTTGCTGGAGCGGTACATGTCGGCCGCGGAGAAGATCAGCCGGCTCGCGCTCGGCCGGCCCAGTCGCGTACCCGGCGGCGACACGTTCAGGGTGGCGCCGGACCTGACGCAGGAGGAGCACGTCGAGGGCCTGCCCATCGGCACCCGCGGGGGCACGATCGTGCCGTACACATTTCCGCAGGACGGCGAATACGACGTGCGGGTCCGGCTGCGCCGCGACCGCGACGAGAAGATCGAGGGCCTCACCGAGCCGCACCAACTCGAGGTGCTGGTGGATCGACAACGCGTGCATCTGTTCGAGGTGGCGCCGCTTCGCCCAGCCGGACCCGGCGAGCCAGCACGCGAGGCCGATGCGCACCTGACGATTCGAGTGCCTGTCCGCGCCGGACCGCACCAACTCGGCGTGACCTTCGTGAAGAAGCCGTCGGACCTGATCGAAACCCCGCGGCAGCCCTACCAGGCCCACTTCAACTCCTACCGGCACCCGCGGGTGCAGCCCGCCATCTACTCGGTGTCGATCGTCGGGCCCCATGGCGCATCGTCGGCGGGGGAGGCGCCCAGCCGGCGCCGGATCCTCGTCTCGCGCCCGGCTACCCCGGCGCAGGAAGACGCCGCCGCCACGCGCATCGTGTCCGCACTGGCGCGCCGGGCGTACCGGCGTCCCGTGACTGACGCCGACCTGCGCGGACCGCTGCGCCTCTATCGCACCGCGCGAGCGGACGGCGACTTCGAGGCCGGCATCGAGATGGCGTTGGCCGGTGTGCTCGTGAGCCCCGAGTTCCTGTTTCGTGTGGAAACCGATCCACCAGGCATGCCCGCTGGCACGCCCTATCGCGTCAGTGATCTCGCGCTGGCCTCCCGTCTGTCGTTCTTCCTCTGGAGCAGCATTCCAGACGATGCCCTGCTCGACGCGGCGATCGCGGGCCGGCTCCGCGAGCCGGCCGTGCTGGAACGGCAGGTGCGGCGCATGCTGGCCGACGATCGCTCGCGCGCGCTGGTCACCAACTTCGCCGCGCAGTGGCTGCACCTGCGCAATCTCGAGGCGATCACGCCGGACATGCGGCTGTTCCCGGACTTCGACGACAACCTGCGTCAGTCGTTCCGCCAGGAGACCGAGCGCTTCGTCGAGAGCGTGCTGCGCGAGGATCGCAGCGCACTCGACCTGTTACGCGCCGATTACACGTTTCTCGACGAGCGGCTGGCGAAACACTACGGCATTCCCCACGTCTATGGCTCGCGCTTCCGTCGTGTGCCGCTGGCAGGCGACAGCTGGCGCGGCGGACTGCTGCGCCAGGGCAGCGTGCTGACGGTGACGTCGTATGCGACGAGAACCTCGCCCGTGCTGCGCGGCAAGTGGGTGCTCGACAACATCCTTGGCATCCCCCCGGCGCCGCCACCACCCGACGTGCCGACGCTCGAGGACAACACCGTGGATGGCAGCCTCTCGGTGCGGGCGCGCCTCGCCGAGCATCGGCGCAACAAGGCGTGCGCGCGCTGCCACGACACGATCGACCCCGTGGGCCTGTCGCTCGAGAAGTTCGACGCCGTTGGCCGTCGTCGTCGGCTGGAGGACGGCGTGGCCATCGATGCGGCCGGCGGCCTGCCAGACGGCAGCCGGTTCGACGACGTCGGCGGGCTCGAAGCCGCGTTGCTTCGTCGGCCGGAGCTGTTCGTCGCGACCTTCACCGAGAAGCTCCTGACATATGCGTCGGGACGAGGCATCGAGCCCTTCGATGCCCCCGCGGTGCGCGCCATCGTCCGTGACGCGCGGGCGACCGACTACCCCATGTCGTCCATCGTGCTGGGAGTGGTCAGGAGCCAGCCGTTCCAGATGAGGATGTCACGATGATCATCACGAGGAAGGCCATCCCGCGCCGCATGTTCCTGCGCGGCATCGGCGCAGGTGTGTCGCTGCCGCTGCTCGACGCCATGGTGCCGGCCATGACCGCACTGGCCAGGACGCCCGCGCGCCCTGTGCGCCGGCTCGGCTTCGTGTACATGCCGATGGGCTGCGATCTCCCGCGGTGGACGCCCTCGGCCGAGGGGCGCATCACCGAGTTGTCGCCGACGCTCCGGTCGCTCGCGCCGGTCGCCGACCAGCTCACGATCCTGTCGAACCTCGAGTTGAAGAACGCCTATCCGGGGACGCACGCAACCTCCAACGCCGCCTTCCTGAGCGCGGCGAAGGCCAGGTGGACCGAGAGCACGGACTACTACCTCGGCACGACGATCGACCAGGTGGCCGCCGCGCAGATGGGCCGCAACACGCTGCTGCCGTCGCTGGAGATGTCGATGGACCTGCTCCAGACGGTGGGGCAGTGCGACAACGGCTACGCCTGCGTGTATCAGAACAACCTGTCGTGGTCGTCGCCGACGACGCCGCTGCCGGCCGAGGCGCATCCTCGCCTCGTGTTCGAGCGCCTGTTCGGTGAAGGTGGCAGCTCCGCTGACCGCCAGGCCGCGCTGCGGCGGCGGGCGAGTCTGCTCGACGCCGTGCGCGACGACATCACGCGCCTCCAGACGTCGCTCGGGCCGGAGGATCGCGCGCGACTCGATCAGTATCTCGACACCGTCCGCGAGGTGGAGCGTCGCATCCAGAAGGCCGAGGCCCAGACGAAGGACGCGCCGCTGCCCGACCTGGATCGCCCCGCAGGCGTGCCAGCCTCCTATGCCGACCACGCGCGCCTGATGTTCGACCTGCAGGTGCTGGCCATGCAGGGCGATGTCACGCGCGTCATCACGTTCCAGCTGGCGCGCGAGACGAGCAACCGCTCGTACAACGAAATCGGTGTCTCCGATCCACACCACCCGCTCACGCACCACGGCAACGACCCGGACAAGGTGGCGCGGATGGCGAAGATCAACGCCTTCCACGTGTCGCTGTTCGCGTACTTCCTCGAGAAGCTGCAGGCCACGCCCGAGGGCGACGGCACGCTGCTCGATCAATCGCTGTACCTCTACGGCAGCGGCATGGGCGACCCCAACATCCACAATCACGTCGACCTGCCAATCCTGGTCGCTGGGGGAGGGGCGGGGCCCGTGAAGGGCGCGCGCCACCTCCGGTATGCCGAGCCGACGCCGCTGGCCAACCTGCATCTCACGCTGCTCGAGCGCGCCGGGGTGCGCCTCGATGCGTTTGCCGACAGCCGCGGGCGGATCGACGAACTGCTCTCGCTGTGAGGACGTCATGACCCGCATCAGGCGCCTCGGACTCTCGACGGCAGTGTGGCTGCTGGCGTTGGCAGGCCCGGCCGTGGCCGCAGTCGATGCGCCGCTGGCCGATGCCGCGGAACGCGCGGCGTGGCCGCAGGTCCGCGCGCTGATGACGCGGCGTGTGGACGTCAACACGCCGCAGGTCGATGGCATGACGGCGCTGCACTGGGCCACGTATCACGATGACCAGCGCGTCACCGTCGAGTTGGTGCGAGCCGGCGCCAACGTCACCGCCGCCAATCGCTATGGCGTGACGCCGCTCTCGCTGGCCTGCACCAACGGCAACGCTGCGATCGTCGAGGTCCTGCTGAAGGCCGGCGCGGACGTCAACGCGAGCCTGCCCGGCGGTGAGACGGCCTTGATGACGGCGGCGCGAACCGGGTCGCTTTCCACGGTCACGCTGCTGTTGTCGCGCGGAGCGCTGGTGGGCGCCCGGGACGACCGGCGCGGTCAGACGGCGCTCATGTGGGCCGCCGCCGAAGGCCATGCGGCGGTGGTGACGGCGCTCGTGGACGCGGGCGCAGACGTCACGGCACACGTGCCGTCCGGATTCACGCCGCTGCTGTTCGCGGTGCGAGAGGGACGCCTCGACGTCGCGCGCGTGCTGCTGAAGGCCGGGGCCGACGTCAACGAGGCGATTCCAGCCGACGGTCCTGGACCGCGCCGGCGTGGGTACGGTGGCGGCGTCCCGCCCGCGGGCACCACGCCGCTGCTGATGGCCGTCAGGAACGCGCACTTCGAGCTGGCGGCTGCGCTGCTGGACGCCGGCGCCAACCCGAATGCGGACGGCACGGGATACACGGCGCTGCATGCCATCAGCGTGGTTCGCAAGCCAGGCGTCGGCGACAACGACCCTGCCCCCGAAGGATCCGGCACGCTGACCAGCCTCGACCTCGTGAAGGCCCTCGTGGAGCGCGGCGCCAACGTCAACGCGCGCATGACCCGCCGGGTGAACCTGAACAACACGCGCGTCAACGAGCGCGGGGCGACGCCGTTCTTCCTGGCCGCGCTCACCGCTGACGCCGCGCTGATGAAGTTGCTGGCCAGCCTGGGTGCCGACCCGCACCTGACCAACGTGGACGACAGCACGCCGCTGATGGTGGCCGCCGGCCTGGCTACGCGATCGCCCGGCGAGGATGCCGGCACGGAAGCCGAGGTCCTCGAGGCCATGCAGGTGGCGCTCGACCTCGGCGCCGACATCAACGCGGTGGACAAGAACGGCGAGACGGCGATGCACGGCGCGGCGTACAAGAACCTTCCCGGGGCCGTCCATTTCCTCGTCGGCAAGGGCGCCCGGATCGACGTGTGGAACCGGCCGGACAAGTTCGACTGGACGCCCCTGGCCATTGCCGCGGGGTACCGGTTCGGCAACTTCAAGCCCTCCCCCGAAACCGAGGCCGCCATCCGCCAGGTGATGATCGCCGCCGGCGTCTCGCCGCCCGCCGTCATCGTCGCCAAGACGCAGCAGATTTACTGAACAGAGTCGGGAGTCGGCAACCGGCAACCGGCAACCGGCGACCGGGAATCGGGCGCCGGGCACCGGGCATCGGGCACCGGGAACGTCCCCCGCCCGCGAGGCCGGCAGCGTATGCTCGAGGTGATGGCATTCCGACCTGGCGGGCGCGCCGGCCTGCTCCGTGTGGTGGCGGTCGCGTTGTTGTCGCTGACCACGGTGGCCCGGGCGGAGGTGCCGCCGGGCGGCATCCCGCTGGTCAGCGATCCGCTCCGCACGTTCCGCACCAGCACGTCGCGTGCGTCGTCCGGTGTCGTCGGGGTGCCTGGGCCCGGCTTCTCCGAGGCCATTCGCGTCAGCGTCGACCAACCGGGGCGCGCCTGGGACGTCGAACTGCGGGCCACCATCACGCGGCCTGTCGCGGCCGGGTCGCTCGGCCTGCTGCGCTTCTGGGCGCGCAACGTGGACGCCGCGCGGAGTTCGCAGGCCGCCTTCACCGTGTATGCGCAGAAGGCCTCCCCCAACTGGGACAAGGCCATGCAGGTCGACCTGGCTGTCGGATCGACCTGGCAGGAGTTCGTGCTGCCGTGGCGCTGGACGACCGGATACGGCGCCTCCGGCGCGATGATCGCGTTCGGCCTCGGGCGGCTGCCGCAGACCGTGGAGATCGGCGGCCTCGAGATCCTCGAATACACGGGGCTGGCCCTCGAGGACCTGCCACGCACGGCGTTCACCTACATCGGCCGCGAGCCGGACGCACCGTGGCGCGCCGCCGCGAACGCCCGCATCGACCAGATGCGCAAGGCGCCACTCACGGTGCGTGTGGTCGATGACCGCGGCAACGCCGTCGGCGATGCGGATGTCGAGATCCGGATGACCCGGCACGCCTTCCCCTTCGGCTCCGCGCTCGTCGCGTCGCGGCTGACTGGCGCCGGCGAGTCGCACGACGTCTATCGCGCCCACGCCGAGCGCCTGTTCAATGCCGCCACGCTCGAGAACGATCTGAAGTGGCCCCCCTGGCAGGGCGACTGGGGCGCGGGGTTCAACAGGCCCCAGACGCTGGCGGCGTTGGCGTGGCTGAAAGCCCGGGGCTTCAGCGTCCGCGGACACGTGCTCGTGTGGCCTGGCTGGGACAACCTGCCCGAGAGCATCAAGCGCCATCGGAACACGCCGCAGGCCGCCGTGATGATTCCGACCCTCGTGCTGCAGCACATCGACGAGATCACGCGGGCCACCGCCCCGTACGTCGACGAGTGGGACGTGGTCAACGAACCCTACGACAATCACGACCTGATGGACCTCTCCGGCTGGGGGGCGATGATCGACTGGTTCGTGCGCGCGCAGGCCAACGTGCCCGCGGCGCCACGCTACCTGAACGACTACGGCATCCTCAGCAGCCACGGCGCGGACCTGGCACACCAGGCGTACGTTCACGAGATTCTCGGCTGGCTGGTCGCCGAGGGCGCCCCGATCTCGGGCTTCGGCATGCAGAGCCATATGGGCGCCAGCCCGACGTCGATTCCGCGCGTCCTCGAGGTGCTCGACAGCTTTGCCGCGCATGGCCTCACCATTCGCATCACCGAGTTCGACCTGAACTCGGACGATGAGCGGCTGCAGGCCGACTACACCCGCGACTTCCTCACGGCCGTGTTCAGCCACCCGGCCGTCGCCGGCTTCCAGATGTGGGGTTTCTGGGAAGGTGCGCACTGGCTGCCGCGCGGCGCCATGTACCGGCGGGACTGGAGCGAGAAACCCAATGGCACGGCGTACCGCGACCTCGTGTTCGACCAGTGGCAGACGCGCGGATCCGGCCTCACCGATCGCCATGGCCGCTTCACCGCCCGCGGCTTCTACGGCGACTACCGCCTCGTCGTGCGGCGCGGCAGTCGAGCGGTCGAGGCCACGTTCAGGCTCGAGCGTGGCGCCTCAGGTGAAGTGACGGTGACGTTGCCTGGGGGCTGAGGCAGGGGATGGAAAGGCCGGTCGACCTGAAGGTCGACCGCTACAGACGGTCCGGAGGGCTCGCCGGGCCATCAGTGGGCCCCTTCAGCAGCACTCGGGGCCCATCACTGCGACTGGCAGCCACACCTCGTCCCGGGCAATCATCTCGGCTGCCTGAGTGGCGTCGACCGGCCGCGCGAAGAGATAGCCCTGGCCCATGTTGCAGCCGAGCGCCCGCAGATGCTGACACTGTGCCTCGGTTTCGATACCTTCCGCCGTGACCGACAGTTCGAGGCTCTCGGCCAGCTTCACGACCGTCTTCAGCAGCGCCGGATGCCGTTGGCCGGCCTGGACCAGCGCGCAGTCCAGCTTGAAGCCGCTGATGGGCAACTGATACAGACACGACAGCGACGAGTAGCCCGTGCCGAAGTCGTCCAGGACGATGCGAAAGCCGGCGTCCCGGAGTTGCTCGAGGACGCGATGCGTGCGTTCCTCGTCCTGCAGCGCGGTGCGCTCCGTGATTTCGATGACGATCTGCGTCGGCGAGAGATGGGTCCGTTCGAGACTCCTGACCAGTTGCATCGCCAGTTCCTCATCGACGAACTGCCGGCTCGCGAAGTTGACGTTGATCGTCAGCGGCTCCGCCCTGGTGTCTGTCTGCTGCCACTCGCGCAGATGCCGGCACACGCGGTCGAAGAACTGCTGCCCGATCGGCACCACGAGGCCGTTGTCCTCGATGACGGGAACGAATTCGGCGGGCGACACGATGCCGCGTCGGGGATGGCACCAGCGGAGGAGCGCTTCGAATCCGCACAATCGGCCGGTGCCGAGATCGACGATAGGCTGGAAGTACGGCAGGAACTCACCCCGCGCGAGCGCCAGGCGCAGCTCCGTGTCCTGCTCCAGACGGTGCAGGACTTGCGCCCGCATCGTCGGGTCGAACATCTCCGATTGCCCTTTGCCCCCGGACTTGGCCCTCACCATGGCGGTGTGGGCGTCGCGCAGGAGGTCCTGCGGCCGGGTCTGGTCGGCCTGACTCAAGGCGATACCGATGCTGGCGCTCGTGAAGATGTCACGCCCCGACACCACGAACGGGCTGACGAGGCTGCGCTGGATGCGCTCGGCGACACGGCTCGCGTCGATCGCGCTCCGTACGTCGTCGAGCAGGATGATGAACTCGTCGCCGCCCAGCCGCGCCAGCGTGTGCTCGATCGATGCCGGCGGACTGGTCCACTCCGTCTCGGCATGCGCGATCGAGTCGGTCGATCGCAACGCCGCCGCCAGGCGGCCCGCCACGGCGCGCAGCAGGTCGTCGCCGCAGCGCTCCCCGAGACTGTCGTTGATCGTCTTGAACTCGTCGAGGTCGAGGAAGAGCACCGCACAGCCGTGGCCGTCCTCCAGCCGACTGTGGAGCGCGCGATCGAGGCGGTCGTTGAGCAACAGGCCATTGGGCAGACTCGTCAGCGGGTCGACGACCTTGCCGTCGGTGAGGTCGGCCTGCGATCCGGCCATCCGGACGGCGACGCCGTTGGCATCGCGAACGGCGATTCCGCGGGTGAGCACCCACCGAAAGGCGCCTGACTGGTGCCGGATACGATGTTCGGTCTCGAGATGCGACGTCCGGCCGGCCAGATGCGCGCCGAGTTCGTCCTGCACGCGTGACTGGTCGTCCGGGTGCACGCGATCGAACCACTCCCGTGGCTGAGAGCCGACCTCGTGCTCCTCACATCCGACGATCGTCTTCCACCGCGGGGAGAAGTACATCTCGCCCGACGTGAGATTCCAGTCCCACAACCCGTCGTTCGCCCCGCGGGCCGCCAGGGCGTAGCGCTCCTCGCTTTCCCGCAGGCGCTCCTCGGCCCGCTTGCGGGCCAGTTGGGTGCGAATACGCGCGAGCGCGACCGGGAAGTCGATTGGCTTGGTGATGTAGTCGTCGGCGCCGAGTTCCAGCGCGGCGACGATGTCTTCGCTCTGGTCCTTGGCCGTCACCATCAGCACGGGCAGGACCGATGACAACCGTGTCCGCCGGATCGCCTGCAGGACGTCGAGCCCGCTCATCCCGGGCATCTGGACGTCGAGCAACACCAGTTCGGTGGGGCGGGTGTCCACGAACGCCAGCGCCTCGCGCCCGCTCGCCGCCGTCTCGACCGCGAACCCGCTGCGCACGAGCCGCCGGGACAGCATGTCCCGGTTGATCGGATCGTCGTCGACCACGAGCAGGGGAACGGGAGTGTCAGTCATGGGTGGTGCAGGGAACGACAAAGGCAACGATCTTCTCCAGGAGACGCTCGAGGTCGACAGGTTTGGTCTCGAACTCGTCACAGCCGGCCGCCATCGATCGCTCGCGGTCGGAGGTCATGGCATGAGCCGTCAGCGCGATGACGGGGATCTCCGCCGTCGCCGGATGGCCCTTGATGCGCCGCGTCGCCTCCCATCCATCGATCTCCGGAAGGCTCATGTCCATCAGGATGAGATCCGGGTGGTGCTGTTGGGCGCCAGCCACGGCCTGCAGACCGTCGGTGGCCACGACGACGCGGAATCCGCGGCGTGTCAGCCGGCGCGACAGCATGTCGGCGTTGATCTCGTTGTCTTCGACGAGGAGGATGGTTGGCATGGCTAGAGGGACTCCTCGAGGACGGCTGACTCGGCTGGCCAGGGGATCGGCTCCGCCGTCTCGAGGCCGACCGGCAGCCAGGCGGTGAAGACCGACCCTTTGCCGATCTGGCTCACGACGGTGATGTCCCCTCCGAGCAGGTTGCACAGGCGCCGACTGATCGACAGGCCGAGTCCGGTTCCGCCGTACCGCCGTGTGTTCGAGCTGTCGACCTGTCGGAAATCCTGAAAGAGCGACGGGATCTGATCAGGGGCGATGCCGATACCCGTGTCACGCACGACGAACGCGATCTCTGAACAGCCGGCGGAGCCGACGAGTCGAACGTCGAACTCGACCGAGCCGGCGTGCGTGAACTTGCACGCGTTGCCCACCAGGTTGATCAGCACCTGCTTGAGCTTGGTGGCGTCGGTGTAGACCAGGGGGAGCTCCGGCATGACCGTCGCCACCATCTGATTCTGGTTGGCCGCGCCCATCGGCCGGACCGCGGCCATGACGTCGCTGACCAGGGCGTCGACGTTCACCAGCTGCAGGTCGACGCTGAGCCGACCAGCTTCGATCTTCGTGATGTCGAGCACGTCGTTCACGATCTTCATCAAGTGGCGACCGGCGGTGACGATGCGGCCGAGGTCATCGACGAGCGTCTGGGATCCCATGGTCGTCGCGTCCTCACCCAGCATCTCGGCGTAGCCAACGATGGCGTTGAGGGGCGTCCGCAACTCATGGCTCATGTTGGCCAGGAAGACGCCCTTCGCGACACTCGTCGCCTCGGCTGCCTCCTTGGCCAGCCGGAGGTCGACGGCCCGTCGCTGCTCGGTGACGTCGCGCACCAGCACGATCGCGCCGGTCGGTCCCAGGGGCGCCAGGCGAATCTCGTCGATCACTTCCCGTCCGTCGTCCTCTTCGACGAGTTCGAGCGTCTCGGCCACCCCCCTGGTGATCGTTGCGCGCAACGCGTCGGTGAGGGCGGTCGCGAACCCGACGGGGACGAGTTCAGGCAGGCGTCGACCCAGCACCTGCCCGTCGGTCCAGCGTCGTCGATGTCCTCGTCCTCGCGATGCGACGACGAGCCCGGTGTCGTCGACGTGGAGCATCACATCGGGAAACGCCTGGAGGATCGCCCGCAGTTCGCTGCTCGCGTCGATGAGTTCCACCGAGCTCAGCTGCATCGACCGCTCGCTCATCTCGCGATCCTCGTCGAATCCGCGGTAGGCGTCGTCGATGGCCGCCAGGAACGATTGCCAGGGCTCGGCGGCGAGATCCACGGCATTGAGGTGCCGCTTGATCTGGCGCGCGAGGAGCGTGTGCATGGCCATGTCGGTCACAGCTCCGAGAACGTGGTGATCGTCATCGTCTGGTTGTGCAGCTCGCAGTGGGCGCTCTGGGTGAACGGCGAGATCTCGCCGTACGAATAGAAGCCCGCCAGAGTGGCTCCCGGGCCGAGCACCTCGCGCACAGCCTCGACCTCTTCCTCGATGCGCTGCTTGAGCACGAGCTTTCGGCCGACGCAGCTGATCAACAAGGCCAGGGCCGGCGTGGGCGCCCCGACCCGATGACTGGCCCGCGCCGCGCCCATCGCGCCGTCAATCAGCCGGTCGATGTTGGCTCGCATGAGCTGGGCGCGGGCGCCGACCGGCATGTCGCCGGCGAACGTCATCGACTGGCCGGCCTCATCGATGCCCAGGATGGTTCGGACCGTCGGCGGGCGGTCGTCGGCAACACGCACGCGCAGCGGGAAGTGCAACCCGGAGGCCGGGAGGTTGGCCGCGTAATCGCCGAGATAGCGCTTGTAGAGCCCCAGTGCGGACTGACCGTCCAGCTCGAACAGGACGTTGCCGACCGCCTTGGTGATGAGACGCTCCGGCCCGAACGGATCCCAGCCGCCGAGCGAGGCATATCCGACGCGAACGTGCGATCCGTAGAAGCCGACAGCGACGGCGACACGAGTCCGCGGCTGGCGGTCGTGCAGCACCAGGGTCTCCACGAACCTGGCCCCATCTCCGGCCAGCCCCCCGGTGGCGGTGACGCCGGTCGGAAGACGCGAGGTCAGCCCCTCGACCAACTGACTGCCATTGACGCTGATGCCGTCCGACAGCACGAGGACGTGGGCCAGGTCTTCGTGCGGGAGCGCCAGAGCCAGACGCCGACCGGCATCGCAGCTGTCGCCATCGCCATCGATGGGCGTGTCGGCGACGCGGATGGCCGTCGAGTCGAACTCGATCGCCGTAGCCACGAGTGAGTCGTCCAGGACCGCAGTGCCGAGGATCTCGCCGGCGGTCGAACACCCCACGACATGCGCCTCGGGGTAGGCGGCGGCCAGCTCCGCGAGCCGCCTGGGGTCACGCAGGCGGTCGGGGGCCCCGAAGACCAGCACCAGTTGCGCGCACAAGGCGACCGGTCCGGCGTCGGCCGGCCGCCAGCCATGTTCCAGGGTCCAGTGCCGTTGTTGCGTCTTCATCCGTGACCGCCCCCGATCGGCGCAGGACTCACGGCGAAGGCGGCATGAACGGCGGCGACGAGGCGCTCGGGCACCACCGGCTTGAGGAGATGTTCGACCGCGCCGATCGTCAGGCTCTGTCCTCGGTCATCGACGATCGAGAGGATGACGACAGGGATGTGGCACAGCGCTGCATCTTTCTTCATCGTGTCGAGCAGTGCCCACCCGGACATGCCGGGCATGAGCACGTCGGCGATCACCGCATCGGGCTGGAGCGTGTGTGCCAGGGCCAGTCCTTCGGATGCCGACGTCGCCTCCACCACGTGGAAGCCGTCTCGTTCGAGGGCCCGCGTCGCCAGGTCGCGACTCGTGGGATCGTCGTCGACGATGAGCACCGTGTGATGCCCCCGTGTCGAGCGCTCCGCGTCAGGCCCGCCCGCCGGCCTCGCGGACGCGGCAAGGGGCATCGACGCCTCGACGGGGCGGACGGCGGTTGGCGCCGAGCGGCCAGGCGATGGTGGCGCCTCGGCCGGTAGAGTCACGGTGAAGGTGGAGCCGACGCCGATCGCGGACTCGACGGTGATGACCCCGCCCATCAACTGGCACAAACGCTGACTGATGGCCAGGCCGAGTCCCGTGCCGCCGTAGCGGCGCGTGGTGGTCGCGTCGGCCTGCACGAAGTCGCGGAAGAGTCGGCTGACCTGTTCCGGGCTCATGCCGATGCCCGAGTCGCTGATGGCGAAGGTGATCACGTCACCGTTGTCGCAGGGCACCCGCTGGCAGGCCACGTGCACGTCGCCGCCGCTCGTGAACTTGCAGGCATTGCTGATCAGGTTCATCAGGATCTGGCGGAGCTTGGTCAGGTCGCAGCACATCGATCCGAGGGCGTCGAGACCGGACGTGCCGAGTCGATTGTCCCGGGTGGAGGCCAGCGTGTGACTGGTGGCGACGACGTCCCGCACGACCGCGGCGGCATCGAACGACTCGATGTGCAGTTCCATCCGCCCGGCTTCGATTTTCGAGAGATCGAGGACGCCGGTGATGAGCGCCAGCAGATGGCGGCCGGCCGTCGTGATCTTGGTCAGGTCCTCGACCGACGCGGTGCCGATCTGATCCTCCGCGTCCTCTCGCAACATCTCGCTGTACCCGATGATCGCGTTCAGCGGTGTGCGCAGTTCATGGCTCATGTTGGCCAGGAAGGCGCTCTTGGCGACGCTCGCCTCTTCGGCTGCCGCCTTGGCCAGGATCAACTGGTTCTCGGTTCGCTGGTGCTCGAGCACTTCGAGCTCGAGGGTCTTCGTGCGATCCTGCACCCGCGCCTCGAGCCCAGACCGCGCCTCGCTCAACGCCTCGTCGCGTCGCTGGATCTGCGCCAGCATGTCGTTGAACTGGTCGACGAGCTGGCCCAGTTCATCCTCGGATTCCTTGACCGCCCGGATCGTGTAGTCCCGGTCGACCGACACCTGGCCCGCGACAGCCGCAAGCCGCACGATCGGGCCGGAGATGACTCGCTGGAGCACGACCGAGAGGAAATAGGCCACCATGCAGGACGTCGCCAACACCGCAACGAGGATCCAGATGTAGCGACGGACCTGCTCGTGGGCACGTGCGAGGCTGCCCTGCACACGGATCGACCCGATCCGCTTGTCGTCGAGCCTGATCTCCCGGCTCACGATCATGGTGTTCCCGAGGTTGTCGACGCCGACCGGAGGAAGATGCAACGGGATGCGGCTTGGCCGCGCTTCGTAGGTGGCGAACGGCGTCCCGTCGACCAGGTCGATGCGCGCGGCTTCGACCTCCACATCGCTGCGGAACGCCCGGAGCGACTCACGGCCTGCGGCGGCGTCCCGAAACTGCACGGCCCCCGTCGTGCTCGTTCCCATGAGATCCGCGCGGCTGGCCAACTGGAGTGCCAGCATCGAGCGCGCGTTGATCAGTTCATAGGCGATGATCCCCGCCCCGGCGAGCAGCAGCGCGGCGACGCAGGTCGCCATCGTGACCGCCGTGAGCTTGGCCTGGACGGAGGTGGGCAGAAAGCTGCGCATGCTACCGCTTCTTTCCCTGAGAGGCGCTGCCCCGAGCGCCCAGTGCAGGACTCGGCCCCTCCCGTGGGGGTGCGAATCCGCAGGGGTGGCCTGTGGCGATGTGGTCGTCCACGGTGACCACCTTCGCCCCGACCGGGCTATGGACCGGGCACGTCTGCGCGTGGATCGTGACGGAGCATCCGAGCGCGAGTGCGAGGCCGATCAGCGTGCACGTCGCGGGGCCTCGAAGTCGTTGCCCGGCAGCCGTCGTGTCTCGCGTCATCGTCGTGATCCTCAGCCCTAGCTCGTCCATTCCCTTGGAGAAGGCAATCGGCCTTCCCGGAGAGGGCTTGAGCGCCTCTCCGACCCACCGGGTCGCGGGGCCCGATGGGGCGCCTATCGGCGTCAGGCCGGCAGGTCTGCCTCCGCGTAGGGCGCCGGACTCGGCGACGTCCCGCCTGACAGCAGGAGTCGGCTCATCGGGTCCGGGGCGACCGGCTCGAGAAACACGTAGCCCTGCCCGAACCCGCACGCAATCCGTTGCAGGCGTTCGAGCTGCTCCGGCGTCTCGACACCTTCGGCGACCACTTCGAGATTCAGGTGCCGGGCCAGGCCCACCACCGTGCCGAGGATGCCGAGCGCCGTCGGCGACGACTCCTGTTCGCTGGCCAGCAGCGATCGATCGATCTTGAGACGGTCGACAGGGAGGCGCTGCAGGTAGGTGAACGACGAGTAGCCCGTACCGAAGTCGTCGATGCTCAGACGGAACCCGACGGCCTTGAGACGGAGGACGACGGCCTGCACCTGATCCAGGTTGGCGATCATGGCGCTCTCGGTCATCTCGATCTCCAGCATGCGGGTCGGCACGCCGTGGCGCGCCGCGATGGCGGCCAATCGGTCGGGCAGGTCCGCCTGCGCGAGTTGGCGCGCCGAGACGTTGACGGCAACGGCGAGCCTGGGCAGCGACGGCAGCACCAGGCTCCAGGCCGCCACCTGGCGGCAGACCTCGTCGAAGACCCAGTAGCCCAGCGGCACGATGAGGCCCGTGTCCTCGGCGATGGGCACGAATTCACGCGCGCCGATCAATCCGCGGGCCGGGTGTCGCCAGCGGACGAGCGCCTCGATGCTCGTGACCGTGTGCTCCGACAGCGACACGATGGGCTGGTAGTGCACGACGAATTCGCGGCGATCCATGGCCTGCCGAAGCTCGGTCTCGAACTGGACACGTTCGACGACCTGCTGTCGCATGGCGTGATCGAAGACCGCATATCGCGCCTGGCCGGCCGCTTTGGCCTGATAGAGGGCCGTATCCGCGTCGCGCAACATGTCGGCCGCGGGGCCCGAGCTGGTCGTGCTGAGCGCGATGCCGATGCTGGTCGACGTGAACACCTGCTGACCCTCGAGTTCGATTGGATCGGCCAGCAACGTCGCAATGCGCTCGGCCACGCTGACGGCGTCGGCCACGCCACGCACGCCGCTCAGCAGCACCGCGAACTCATCGCCTCCCATGCGTGCGAACGTGTAGTCGCCGACTGGACTCGCTGATCGCTCGGCGCCGGCGATTCGCGCGACCGAATCGACGGTTCTCAGGCCCTGCTCCAGGCGTCGAGCCACGTGGATCAGCAACTGATCCCCGGCCTGATGGCCGAGCGTGTCGTTGATGTTCTTGAAGTGGTCCAGATCGAGGAAGAGCAGCGCGAAATCCATCCCTCCGAGTCGTCGCCGGTAGTCGATGAGCCGGCCAAGGCGGTCCATGAAGAGCACGCGGTTCGGCAGACCGGTCAGCGCATCGGCCACCTTGCCCTCGGTGATGTCGGTCACCGAGCCCGCCATGCGAACCGGGCAGTCCGTGGCATCGCGTACGACGGCGCCGCGGACCAGGACCCAGCGGTATTGACCAGCGCGGTGCCGCACGCGATGTTCGCTCTCGAAGTTCGACGATCGTCCCGCCAGCTGGTCGTCGATCTCGGCGCGGACACGCTCGCGGTCGTCTGGATGCACGCGGTCGAGCCAGCGGTCGATCTGCCCGGTGGCCTCCTCGGGGGGGTAGCCGAGAATCTCGTTCCATCGGGCGGAGAAGAAGAACCGGTCGACGTCGATTCGCCAGTCCCAGAGGCCGTCGCGGCTGCCACGGACCGCGAGGGCGTACCGCTCTTCGCTGTCGGCCAGCGCGCGCTCGGCCTGCCTGCGGCTGACCTGGGTTCTGATGCGCGCAAGGGCCACCGGGAGATCGACTGGCTTGGTGATGTAGTCGTTGGCCCCGAGGTCGAGGGCCTCCACGACGTCGACGCTCTCGTGTCTCGCGGTCACCATGATGACGGGGAGTTGGGCCTGAGTGAAACGGGACCGGACCTCCCGGAGCATCTCGATGCCGCTCATGCCCGGCATCTGGACGTCGAGCAGCACGACGTCGAACGCTCGAGCGGCCAGCGCCGCCATCGCCTCGAGGGCCGATGCGGCGACGTCGACGCCGTAACCGTGCCGCTCCAGGCGCCGCGCCAACATGTCCCGGTTGGCTTCCTCGTCGTCAACGATCAGTAAGTGCGTCTTTGCGTTCATGGTATGTCGCTAGTAAGCGGATCCCCGCACCTTCCTGGCAAGGCGGAGGAGATTGGATGCCAGTCGCAGCCCCTGGCCGCGTGCGGCGTCGAGGTCAGCATCGAAGGCGATTCTGGTGTCCTGCACGTCGAGGTTGAGTACCGCGCCCGCTGTCAACGCCTCCGTGACCGTGAGCACGGGCCGGCCGCGGACCGAGGCCAGCGCGACGTGCGCACCGTTGGCGGCTTCCTCGGCAATCAGCAGCACGTGACAGGCCTCGAGATCCTTCGGATGCGTGTAGACACGCACGCGAATCGGTCGCCCACCGATGACCTGTCCTTCGAGCGTGGCCTTGACCTTGGCTCCGGCGTCGGTTCCAAGGACGGCCACGGTCAACGGGGCGATGCCCGAGGGCAGGCCTGCCGCCGGCCATTCGACGAACTTCATCACGCCATACAGGAACGCCGCCTTGACGGCGTACTCGCGCGCGTCCTGCGTGGCTGCCGCCGCCGGAATCGCGACGGTGGACGACGTCGACACCACGAGGGCGAGAGCGAGAGCCATTGTTCGCATCACACCGACCAGGAGACCGTCATCCGCTGTTACCGACTCCAGAGGATCCGCAGCCTGGCCGTCCGCCCGTTCTGCACGATGGCCTCCTGCAGGAGATCCGCACCCACCGGGTCCGCGTACCTGTGGCCGGCGAGATTCTCGACAGTGAGAGACCAGCGCGCGCGCAGCTTGGACAGCGGCCCCGACACCGTCGCGTTGGCGATGACGTGGCCGTCCACCACACCGCCCGACCGGAGGAGGCGCGAGCTCAGCGCTCGCGTCTCGATGCCAACGACAGCCCCGGCGCCGAGGGGGGCCGAGAAGAGCGCCTGCGTCACGTGGGCGGGGGAGTTCGTCAGCGTCTGCCCAGCCGGACTGGCGTCGCGGGCTCGGGTGAAGGCGTAGCTGAGCCGGCCCTGGACACCACGAGGCCACTTGCCTTCCACCTCGGCTTCGACGCCAGTCGCCCTGGCCGCATTGCTGTTCTGGTACCAGAAGAGCCCGTCGGCGGGGTCGACACGGAGGTCCAGCAGTTCCTTGACGTCGTAGACGAACACCGATCCAGACAGACGGATCCGCTTGCCGAGGTACTGTTCGACCACAGCCTCGGTCGTTTGGACTTCTTCGGGCCGCAGGTCTACGCCGGCTTTGTAGAGGTCGGCCTCGTAGTGGAGCTCGTACGTGTTCGGCGCCCGGAAGGCCTGGCCGAAGAGGAACTTGAGGGTCGTCCGATCGTTGGCCTGGTAGATGGCGGCGAACCGGGGCTTCAGCGGGTTCGGGAAGGTGCTGTACTGGTCGTACCTCAGGCCCAGGTTCAACAACAGCGTGCGATGCAGTCGGAACTCGTCCTGGGCATACAGCGCCGTCGTCGACGAGCGTGTGTTCAACTCGAATTCCGGGGCGGCCGCCTCGTAGTACGCCACCTGATTCTGGCGGAGGTTGGCGCGGTGCTCGACACCGCCGGTCACCCGGTGGCGACGACCAATGCGCCGCGAGAACTGCATTTCGCCCATCACATAGTCGCCGACGCCTTCGTCCAGGTACATGGCAGAGGGCGCCCTCGGATCGACGTCACCATCCTGAAACGGGTACTCACCGAGGTAGGCGTAGTAGTGATACCCGCCACGGAACAGGCCGGTCCAGCCGTTGCCCACGGGGCGCTCGTAGTTGGCGTCGACGAACAACTGCGTGTCGTGGACGCGCGCACGGGCATCGTTGAACGTCGCCCCATAGGCGCCGGTGGGCATCCCCCTCGTTCGCCTGTTGAAACCGGACTGCACGGCGAGGCTGCCGTAGGTGAGGTTCGCGAAGACGTTCCTGCGCGCCGTGAAGTCGTTTCCGGATGCCACGCCGAAGTTCGTCGCCGCGTCGTCATACTCCGGGAAGTAGAGGTCCTGAACGCCGTCCAACTGCTGGAACGTCGCCGAGAGGCCGAGGGCGAGGCCGTTCTGCAGTCGACGGCCGGCACTCACCCGACCCGTTCGCATGCCGATCGTGCCCACATCCAGCGAGGCAGCGATCGATTCTCGCTCCGAGGCGGCCTTGGTCATCACGTTGATGACGGCAAAGAATGCGTTGCTCCCGTACAGCGACGACGCCGGCCCGCGGATGATCTCTATGCGGTCGACGTCGAGGAGATCGATCGGGAAGTCCTCCTGAACGGACGCCTGGTCGTACAGGTTGTCGTTCACACGGTGGCCGTTCAGTGTGAGGAGGATGCGGGTGGTGTAGTCGCCCGGTCGAAGGAATCCGCGGGCGCCGGCATAGGCCCAGCTCCGGTCATCGGTGACGTAGAAGCCCCGGACGCTGCGCAACACGTCGGCAAGCGTCCTCCATCCATAGCGGGCGATGTCGTCAGCCGTCACGATGGAGACCGCGGCAGGCGCCTCGGAGACTTTCTGGAGAAACTTCGACGCACCGAAGACCGATTGCGCCTCGAGGCCCATGATGTCTTCGAGCGACATCTCGAGCACTGGCGTGGCAGGCGCGGCGGGGCCGACCCCGGACGGAGCGGGTCCCGGCGCCGTGGGTTGAGCCAGCGCCGCCACGGGACAGACGACGGCGAGGCACCCCGCAGCCAGGACAACGCGGGCCTGTTGCTGGATTGCCGCACTGGAGCACACGAATAGAGACGTGGTGCGCATAGGGTCCCCCGGGACGCCGGGCAGCCACACGGCGACCCGCTCCCCGGGTCTCACAATCGGCGCAGTCGTGGTCGGGCTTGAAAGCTCGAGCGCAGGCCATCACGTCGAGGAACGTCGCAGCGCCGCGCAGGCGGGATGATGCGCAGCGCGCTCGCACCGCGATGAACGCCGTCAGGATCAGGCGAGCGGGGCCGAGCCGACCCCGGCGTCGCGCGGGACACCCTACAGCTTCTGGCGCTGCTCCGGCGTGAGCCAGGCATCCAGCACGACGCCTGTGGCGAGGGCGGCCTTCAGCTTCGCGCGGCCGGCATCGGTCTTGAGCAGCGCGTTGATGGCGAGGCCGCGGTTGCGTTCGGTGTATTGCCCCATGTGGCCGAGCAGCGCATCCGCGGCGCGGTCATCCTGCACATCCGACAGGCCACCGATGGCGCCCATCTGCAACTCGGGGTCGACGTCCTTCGAGAGATAGCGGGTCAGTCGCGCGCCGGCGCGATCCCACGGCAGCACCGCCAGCATCCGCAGCGCGTCGTAGCGGGTGCCGTTGCGGATCGCCGGGTCGTCGGCCATCCGCTCGGCGAGTTCGAGCGAGCGGGCCCAGCGCGCGGCCCGCGTCGCGTCTTCGAGCAGCCAGGGGGCCATCACGTCGCGCGGCCACGCGCCGGCCTGCGACACCCCCATCACCACGCCGCCGCCGAGCACCACGGACTGCCAGTCGCGCAGGCGCTGGCCGTCGGCGGGCATCGAGAAGTCGGTCAGCGCCTTCAGCGCCGCCTCGTCCTTCGCGCGCCCGGCGGCGACCGCCACCCGCCAGATCCACGGGATGCGTCGGTACTCCTCGGCCTCGTCGTGCTCGGGGAGCCCGGCGACCAGGGCCCGCACGACCTCGGTGGCGCGCGGCGCCGCCTCGCGAGCCAGGACCTCCCGGGCCGGCTGTGCGTGCGCCTCCTCGAGCAGCGCCGCGGCGATGGCCTGCGGCGTCGCGGTCCTGGCGTCTGGCAGCGGCGCCTGCGCGAAGGCGAGTCCACTCACCGTGAGCATGAGCAAGGCAGGGACGGTGCGGTCGAGGTGACGGACGGCTCGGAGAGCCGTCCCTACCCACGACGCCGGCGTGGCACGGCCTGCATGCGCTGCATTCATCGGGATGCCGTCCTTGGCGACGAGGTGAGAAACGCCAGCAGGTGCGCCATGTCATCCGGCGTGATCTGCTCGGAGAACGACTCCGGCATGATCGACTGCGGCACGACCGTCATCGACGTGATCTCGCTGCGCCTGACCGTCGTGGTCACGCCGGGCCCCTGGCGGAACGTGATGCTCGTGGGCGACTGCTCGCCGATGACGCCGACGAGCGCGTCGCCGCCCCGGCGCTCCACTGCGTACGTCTCGTAGTGCTGCGCGATGGAGCGGTTCGGCTCGAGGATGTTTGCCAGCAGCACGGGCATCGGCTGATGCCGCACGGTGGAGAGGTCGGGGCCGATCTCGACGCCGGCCCTGCCGTCCACCTGGTGACACATCGCGCAGTTGGTCGTGAAGACGGTCGCGCCACGCCCCGCATCACCGCGGCCGCCGAGGGCCGCCGCATAGCGCGACATGCGCGCCGCCCGCTGCTCTGGCGCCACCTCGAGGACGGTGCGGGCACGCGCACGGATCTGCTCGTCGCGATGCATGATCAGGCTCCGCGTGTGGCCGAAGTTCAGCATCCACACCTTGACCGATCCCTGCTGCAGGGCATCGAGCATGGCCACCGACCCTTCGCGGCGCGACAGGACGACGGTCGCGGCGGCGGTACGGACGCTCGACGGCAGCGTCGGCCATCGCGCGAGCAGGAAGGTCGGCGTGCCGGCGCCGGGGATGCGGCCAAGGGCGGTGACGC
Organism: Luteitalea sp.; assembly: GCF_022842525.1. Lineage (NCBI taxonomy): Bacteria > Pseudomonadati > Acidobacteriota > Vicinamibacteria > Vicinamibacterales > Vicinamibacteraceae > Luteitalea > Luteitalea sp. Next base: position 931 of record NZ_JALHPM010000028.1, on the reverse strand, counting down.
CGGCGATCTGCACGGCCTCGGGCTCGCTCGGCACGATCACCGCCTCGAACACCGGCTGATGTTCCGACGCGTTGGCGAGCGCGAGCAGGGTGATGGCATCGACCCGCGCGTCGACGGACGCGCTCCCGTCGCGCGCCACCTGCGTCGTCTTCGCCAGCACCGCCGTCGTGGCCGGGCCGGGTTCGATACCGCTGACGCCCAGCAGCGTCACCGCGGCGCGGCGCAGGCGGGACTGGTCGCCGGTGGCGAGCGTCAGCAGCGTGGGCTGACTGCCGGCGAGCTTGCGGCGATCACCGGATCCACTGAGGCCGCGTGCCACGCCCTCCAGCAGCGAGGCACGCCACCAGTCGCCGGCGGGCGCGCCCGGATCGGTGACGGCGGTGATGGCCCGCGACAACTCCTCGCTCTTCTGCCGGGCCGCGAGGATGCCGCCCAGGCGGTCGAAGAACTTCGCGCGACCGGGCGTCTCGCTCGATGCGAATGGCGACCCGACGGCGATGGCGCGATCGAAGTAGGCGACGGCACGATCGGACGACGCGCTCAGGGCGGCGACCTGCATCCATTCGTCCTCCAGCCCCGCCAGCAGCAGGCGCTCCTGCGCGGCCTGGGCCGCTGGCGTGTCGAGCGCACCGAGGGTGGCCAGCAACTGGAAGCGCACCCGGTCGCTGGCGTCGCTCGTCATGCCGACCAGCGCGGTGGTCACGGCGGGCTGCGACACCCATCGCTCCGCCAGGACGATGGCATTCTCGCGGATGCCGGGGTCGGGGTCGGCCAGGGCCGGCAGGACGTGCGCCACCTCGAGGCGATCGAGGCCTTCGAGCGTCCACAGGGCATGCAGACGCGCCAGGGCCGACGGCCGTGCGGCGGCCAGCGCAGCGAGGGCCGGCGCGGCGTCGCGCCGTTTGCCGTGCACGAGCAGGCGCTGCGCCGT
>NZ_JALHPM010000027.1:44440-51045 GCF_022842525.1 Luteitalea sp. | reverse complement strand
GCAGATCGTCGGCGCGGGCGGCGGCCAGCAGCAGGGCGCGTTCCTCGTTGCCTGGGATCCGCTGACGCAGAAGGAGCGGTGGCGTCTCACGTTCGCCCAGCCGGGCATCACGGGCGGCACGCTGGCCACCGCGGGCAACCTGCTGTTCCACGGGTCCAATGACGGTACCTTCAGTGCCTACACGGCCGACACGGGCCAGCGTCTGTGGTCGGTGCTGCTGGCACCCGGCTTCGCCAATCCGGTCACCTACACCATCGACGGCGTGCAGTACGTCACGGTGGCCACCGGACGCAGCGGCACGCAGGCGCCCGGCCGGCTCTACACGTTCGCCGTCGATGCGCGCGGCACCGTGCCGTCGATGGCGCCGATTCCGCCGCCGGAGGATCCGTCAGGCATCAACACGGCCGCGGCGATCCAGGCCGAGTTCGATCGCGTCGGCCTGCCCGACGATCCGGCGCGCACGCTCGTGCAGCAACTGTGCTCGGGGTGTCATCAGCCGACGGTGGTGACGCGGATGCGTCAGCCGGAAGACGGGTGGCGCGAGACCATCGCCAACATGGCCAGCCGCGGCATGCCCGGCACGCCCGAGCAGCGCGAGCAGATCATTCGGTATCTGGCGCGTCACCGCGGGCCGGAGGGGGGGCGTCCTCCAGCGCCTTGAGGTGATCGGCCATGACCGTGTCGTAGCAGTTCGGGCAGATGCCGTGGCTGAAGCGTGACCCCGTCTGGCGCGTGATGTAGGCCTCGACGCTGTGCCAGTAGTTCTCGTCGTCGCGCACCTTGCGACAGTACGAGCAAATCGGCAGGTAGGCCTGCAGCGTCGTCACCTCGGCGATGGCGCGCTGCAGGTCGGCCACCAGCTGATTGCGCTCCGCCTCGGCGGCCTTGTGCGCCGTGACGTCGCGGGCGATGGAGTAGATGACCTGTCGCTCGAGATCCGGCGACGCATTCCACAACAGCCAGCGGTACGACCCGTCCCGGCAGCGATAGCGATTCTCGAAGGACTCGGCATGGCCGCCCGCCCTGACCTGGAGATTCTGCGCCAGGGTGTGCGCGCGATCGTCGGGGTGGACGAACTCGATCGACGGCCGCCCCATCAGTTCCTCGCGGCTGAACCCGAGTGTCGTCTCCCACGCCGGGTTGAGGCGCCGGAAGTAGCCCGAGAAGTCGGCAAAGCACAGCAGGTCGAGCGACAGCTCGAAGAAGCGGTGCTCCATTTCGATGGCGGTCGTTCCAGGGCGCGCGTCGTCCACTCGAGGCATCGTACACGGCGTCCTGTCGATCGCTCCATCACCACTTACCTATCTCGACAGGAGCGATGTGTCCCTCGCTAGTGCGATCGAGCCCCGGAGGTAGTCGCTTCGCGCGATGGTCGCGCCGCGGGCGGCAGGCCAAGCTTGGTCCCTTCAATCGCGAGGACCAGCCGCGCAGCCGTGGCTCCGGAGACGAGGCACATGAGACGTGTGTGTAGGGTGGTGGTGTGTGTGGTCCTGATGATGGGCTGGGCGTCCATTGCGGCGGCACAATCGAGCGCGACACTGCGTGGTCGCGTGCGCGACGCGCAAGCCGCGCCCGTCGCGGCGGCCACGGTGACGGTGACCGGAGCTGAAGGCGCGCTGACCCGCTCCACCGTCACCGACAGCCGCGGCGAGTTCGTCATCGTCAACCTGCCGCCCGCCGTCGTCGACGTCACGGTCGCGGCCGGTGGGTTCAGCGAGGTCATGCGGCGCGGGGTGGTCCTCGAGGTCGGGCAGTCGGCGATGGTCGACGTGGCGCTGGCCGTTGCCGGCGTGCGCGAGTCGCTGATGGTCTCGGCCGATGCCGGCACCGTCGACACGAGCCGCTCGGTGGTCGACGCCGTCATCCCGTCGACGGCGATCGAGGCCCTGCCGCTGAACGGCCGCAACTTCCTCGAGTTGGCGCTGCTCGTGCCTGGCAACGCGCCAGCGCCCAACTTCGACCCGACCAAGTCCAACACCGTCGTCATCTCGTCGGCCGGGCAACTCGGCCGCGGCGGTAACGTGACGATCGACGGCGCCGACAACAACGACGACGTGGTGGGCGGGCCGCTGCAGAACGTCACGCAGGAGTCGGTGCAGGAGTTCCAGATCGCGACCCAGCGCTTCACGGCCGAGTCCGGACGCTCGGCCTCGTCGGTGATCAACGTCGTGACCCGCTCTGGTACGGATCGGCTGCGCGGATCGGCCTCGCTGTTCCTGCGCGACAGTGCCTGGCAGGGCCTGCCGGCGACGTTCGACCGGAGCAGTGGCGCGTCGCTGCCGTTCGATCGTCAACAGATCGCCGGCGCGGCCGGGGGCCCGCTCGTCACCGGCCGCGCCTTCTGGTTCGCCGCGGCGGAGCACCGCAATCAAGACGGCGCCGTGCTGGTGGGGGAGCGCGACGTGGCGGCGCGGGTCATCCGTCGCGGGGTGGCCGCCGCACCGCTGGACGACACGCTGTGGTCGACGCGACTCGACGCGACACTCGGCGCCTCGGACTCCCTGATGTTCCGCTACTCGGGCGAGCATGCGCAGGACGTCGGCGCCAGCAGTCTGGATCGCGCCATCGGCTCGGCCTCGTATCGCCAGCGCAGTCGCAATGACTACCAGTCGGCTGTCGGGACGTGGACGCGCCTGCTCGGCGGCACGGTGGTCAACGCCGCGACCCTCTCCCTGAGCACGTTCGACAACGCCATCGCGCCGCTGGCCGGCGGGCCTCAACTGACCTTCCCGAGCATGCTCGACGGCTCGTCGTTCCGCGTGCCGCAGGGCACGACGCAGCGGCGGTTCCAGCTCTCCGACACGCTGTCGATCGCGCGCGGCTCGCACACCATTCGCCTCGGCGGTGAGTGGCAGCGCGTCGACGCCGCGTTCGACCTCGGGGTGTTCCAACAGGGCCGCCTCGAGTTCGTCGAGGACTTCGCGACCTTCGACCACAACGGCGACGGTCGCGTCGACGATGGCGATCTGCTGTTCGCGGTGACGCTGCGCAGCGGCAAGCCCGAACAGGCCCTGGTCCTGCCCGACGCCGACAACCACCACGTGGCGCTGTTCATCCAGGACGACTGGCGCGTCCGGTCCGACCTGACGTTGAACGTCGGCCTGCGCTACGAGGCAGATTCCGACGTCAAGAACATCAGCCGCGTCGGCGAGATCAACCCGCTCGTCCAGCCGTTCCTGCCGGGCACGCGCCGCCGCGACCTGAACAACCTCGGGCCGAGGCTCGGCTTCAACTGGGCGCCCGGCGACGGCCGCACCAGCGTGCACGGCGGCTACGGCATCTACTACGACCGCGTCACGCTGCAGTTGCAGTCGCTCGAGCGCGGCCTCGATGGCCGGGCGCTCCCGATCGAGGTGCGCGCCGGCAACGTCTTCTTCCTCGATTCGCAGACCGGTCAGTTCCCGCCGTTTGCCCCGTCGACCGCCAACCCGTTTACCGGCTTCATCCTGCCGGGTGCTGGCGCCTCCGGCATCAACATCATCGACAACCGGCTGCAGAACCCGGCCGTGCAGCAGTTCAACCTCGGTGTGCAGCGTGAGTTGCCGTGGAACACGGTGCTGCGCATCGACGGCGTGCATGCGCTCGGCACGCACTTCATCATCGGACGCACCGTCGGCGAGGTCATCAATCCCGTCGTCGGGGGCCCCGATCGCGTCGTCAACCTCGAGTCCAGCGTCAACACGCACTACGACGCGCTGCTGGTCAGCGCCGAGCGGCGCAGCAGCCGTCTCGGGTTCCGTGCCGCCTACACGTGGGCCAAGGCGCTCAACTACGCCAACGACGATCAGATCCCGTTTGCCAACGGCCCGATCGACCCGACCAACCTGCGCCTGGAGTACGGCCCGACGCCCAACGACCAGCGTCACCGCTTCACGGTGGCGGCGTGGACGCATGCGCCCGGCGGGGTGCTGGTGGCGCCGATCCTGACGTTGGCCTCGGGCGTGCCGATGGACATCCTGATGCCGGACGCGCAGTCGCGCGTGCCGGCCTTCCAGCGCAACGCCGGCGGACGCCTGTTCAAGACCGGCGCCGACCTCAACCGCGCCCTCGCCGCGCTCAATGGGGCGGGCGGCATCGCCGGCCAACTGCTGCCCTCCGTGCGTGACGATGTACGCTTCAGCGACGGATTCGCCTCGTGCGATCTTCGTGTCTCGCGTCCCTTCAACCTCGGCCGGGCGCGGATCGAGCCGATCGTCGAGCTGTTCAACGTGTTCAACGTCACCAACGTCCTCGGGGTGAGCGTGAGGAACTACTCCGGCTACGCCAACGTCCTCGTGCGCGACAGCAACGACCCGGGCGATGCCGGCTACCTGCGGGCGTCGGCCTTCGGCCAGGCGGTGAGCACCGCGGGCGGCGTGTTCGGATCCGGTGGTCCGCGCGCCCTGCAGGTCGCCGTCCGCGCCAGCTTCTGATGACCGGACACGCGCCTCTCGTCGCACCGGTGCTCGGCCTGCGGGCGGCGGTGGCACTGGTCGTCGGGCAGGTGATCGCCGTCGGCATCTTTCTGACGCCAGGCACGATCATCGCCACCGTCGCCTCGCCACTGGGTGTCCTGCTCGTCTGGCTGGTGCTCGGCGGCATGGCGATGTCGGGAGCGGTCTGCTATGGCGCGCTGGCGGCGCGGTATCCGCAGGCTGGAGGTGGCTACGTCTACCTCCGCGAAGTCTACGGTCCGCGCGTCGCCTTCGCCTACGGCTGGAAGTGCCTGCTCGTGATGGACCCGGGCATCACCGCGGCGCTGGCGACGGGACTCGCGAGCTACGTCGCCTACCTGGTCCCGATGGGGTCGCTGGCGATGCGCGGCGTCGCCGTCACCGCAATCGCCGCCATGGCGGCGCTTCACGTCAGCGGGGTCCGGATCGGCGCGCGGGTGCTGACCACCGTGTCCGGGCTCAAGGTGCTGCTCGTGCTGCTCCTGACGATCGGCGCGTTCGCGAGTCCGAGCGCGTCGCTCTCGCACTTCGTTCCGGTCGCGAGCCGGCATCCCGGCGCGCCACCGCTGGCGGCCGCCCTGGCCGGCGCCTTCGTCGCCGCCTTCTTCTCGTTCGGTGGCTGGTGGGAGGTGCCCCGCATCGCGGGCGAGCTGCGCGATCCCCGCCGCACCCTGCCGCGCGCGCTGTGGATCGGGCTGGCCATCGTGACGCTGACCTACGCGGCGGCGACGCTGTCGTTCATCGCGGTCGTGCCGATCGCGGCCGTGGTGCCTGGACAGGCGTTCGTGGCGCAGGTCGGCGACGCCCTCGTCGGTCCTCGCGGTGGGGCCGTCGTCGCCGGTGTCGTCATCGTCTGCGTGCTGGGCAGCCTGTGCGCGATGCAGATGGTCGCGCCTCGACTGTACGTGGCGATGGCGGCCGATGGCCTGTTCCCGGCCGCCGCGGCGGCCATCCATCCGCGGTTCGGGACGCCGGCCCGCGCCATCGTCCTGCAGGCCGTGCTGGCCTCGGTGCTGGTGGCACTGGGCAGCTTCGACTCGATCGTCGCGTACTTCGTCTGCGTCACCGTGGTGTTCGTCGCGGCAACGGTAGCCTCGACGGTCGTGCTGCATCACCGCGACGCCGGCTTCCGTGTGCCCGGGCATCCATGGCCGGCGGTGGTCTTCCTGCTGCTGGTGGCAGTCCTGCTGGTGCTGCTGGTGGTGGGCAGTCCACGCCAGTCGCTGCTCGGGGTGGTGGTCGTGGCCGGCGCGCTGCCGGCGTACCGTATGATTCACGCGCGCCGACCGGCGCCCGTGCTGGAGGATCTCGCATGACCTGGATTCGTGTCGCTCCCTTCGATGACGACGAGGCGCTGCAGCGGGCGCGTGCGGCGCAGCAGGCGCTGTATCCGCCCGAGTACGCCCAGCCGACGCATCCGCACCATACGCCGGCCGACGGCATCGTCGCCTCGCACTCGCTCATCCCCGAGGCGCTGCACCACAGCTTCGCGGCCTTCGGCGCGCTGATGTCGCCCGACCTGCCGTTGACGCGTCGGCAGCACGAGATGCTCACCACCGTCGTTTCGGCGACCAACCGGTGCCAGTATTGACTGGAGTCGCACGCAGAGTTTCTGCGTAGGGTGACACTGGACGACGAGTTCGTCGCGGCACTCTCGGCCGACTTCCGGGCCGTGCCGTTGCCGGATCAGGACCGTGTGATGCTCGAGTACGTCGAGCAGATCACGAAGGACGCCACGCGCATCTCGCCGGCGTTCCACGAGCGACTGCGCGCCGTCGGCTTCGACGACCGCGGGATCCTGCAGATCACGCTGATCGCGTCGTGGTTCAACTACATCAACCGCGTCGCCGACGCGCTCGGCGTCGGCCGCGAGGGCTAGTGCGACACGGCGGGGCCGGCTCCGGCCTCGCCGACCCCTCGGGGAATCCACCAGACGGCGGCGAACGCCAACGCCGTGTAGGCGGTCATCACGAGGAACAGCGGGCGGTAGCTGGCGGCCAGGTCGAAGAGCAGCCCGTTGAGCGGATCGCCGACGGCGCCGCCGAGCGCCATGCAGAGCAGGAACAACGCCGCCAACACGCCGCGCTGGGCGGGCGGAATCGGTTCGACGAACAGCGGGTAGGCGTTGACGGTCGGCAATGTCCAACTGGCCGACGCCAGCGCCAGGAGCGG
>NZ_JALHPM010000027.1:0-44430 GCF_022842525.1 Luteitalea sp. | reverse complement strand
AGCGGGACCGCCTGCGTCAGTGACTCGACGCGATCGAGGGCGATCAGGCAGGCCGCCATCAGCGCGAACCCGATCAGCATCGCCGTCCGTCGACCGAACCTGACGCCGATCACGCCGGCGGGCAGCGCGCCGGCGACCCCGCCCAGGGCCCAGGCGACGAAGCCCAGGGTCACGTCCTCGGGACGGACGCCGAACCGCGCCGTGCCGTGCAGGGCGAACCACGTGGTGAACGTCTGGAACGTCAGCTGCAACAGCAGCGCGGCGACGAAGATGGCGCGCAGGCCGGGGATGCGGCCACGCAACCCCTCGCGCAGCGCGGCGGTGAACGACGCGCCGGATGCGCTCGCCGCTGGCGCGTCGGCGGCCGCCGGCGTACCCCGCAGCCCCAGCGCGAAGGCCACCGCGATCAGCACCACGGTCGCCGAGGCCACGAGGAATGCGCGCGACATCCCGAGCGTGCGCCCCAGCATCAGGAAGACGATCGCGCCGACGGCACCAGGTCGGCCATCAGCGCCTGGAACGGCGACCGTTGGACGTTGATGCCCGTGTAGAGCACCACCATCGCGGCGACCACGCCGCCGAGGCCCAGTGCCGCAGAAGACGGGAACACGGCCATACCGACCGCGGAGAGCACGAGCCCGCCGATCACGATCGGCAGCCGGCTGGCGCCGCGGGCGACGGCACGATCGGACGACGCGCCCGCCAGCGGCACGAGCAGCAGCAGGAGGACGTTGTCGAGGGCCATGACCAGGCCGATCAGCGTGCGGCGGTCTCCGAGCGCATCCTGGACGAGCACAGGGACGAACGTGCTGAGCAGGGGACCGGTGACGCCACTGAACAGGCCGCCGAGCCCGATGAGCAGGCAGGTGATGTACGGGACGCGCAAGGGTTGTGCCGAGATGGACTCCGTCTGCACGCCTGCACCACGGGCACGGCGATGACGGCGTGTGGCGAGATGATCGGCGAGCCGAAGGCGAGACTCAATACCTGAAAGGCACTAGGCCGAGGCTCGGCCGGTCGGTTCCTCGTCGAAGCCCGACCGGTCCTCCCGCAACACCCACGATCGCAGCTCGCCAGGCGTCGTCGCGGTCGACGTGACGATCACGTACGAATACACCGGCCACGCATGGTCGAGGTCGAACTGCGACGGCACCGCCGGCACATCCGGATGCGAGTGATAGATGCCGACGATGTCGAGGCCGCGCGTGCGGGCGTGGCGCTCGCCCCGCAGCATCTCGGTCGGCCCGATGAGGAAGCGGTTGCGCCGCGCATCGGGCTCGCGCTCGTTGGAGATGGGCAGCAACTCGCGGACGATCTTCCGTCCGGTGTCGTCGAGCACGCCCAGCATCAGGCCGCAACACTCGTTCGGATGCTCGGCTTGCGCATGGGTGGCGATGGCGGCGCGGTGCGCGGGAGCGAGGTCGATCATGCAGGGGTTCCGTTCCAGAACTCGTCCGTGAGGTAGCGGGCGCCGGCATCGCAGAGCACGGTGACCACCACCGATCCCGGCGGCAGCGTCCTTGCGAGACGGACGGCGGCGTGGACATTCGCGCCCGCGCTGACGCCCACGAAGAGACCTTCCTCGCGGGCAAGGCTCCGCGCCATGGCCTGCGCGTCTTCGGTGTCCACCGTCACTTCCGCATCGGCGATCGTGGGGTCGTAGATCCCGGGCACGACCGCCGTCGGCATGTGCTTCATGCCTTCGATGCCGTGCAGGGGCAAGTCCGGTTGCATCGAGATGCAGCGTACCTCGGGCGCATACGCCTTGAGGCGCCGGGCGGTGCCGACGAACGTGCCGGACGTGCCCAGGCCCGCCAGGAAGTGGGTGACCCGACCCGAGGTCTGGTCCCAGATTTCCACGCCCGTGTGCTCGTAGTGCGCGCGCCAGTTGGCGGCGTTGTTGTACTGGTCGACGTAGAAGTACCGCCCGGGATCCGTGGCCAGCAAACGCCGCGCCTCGTGCTGCGCCCCGTCGGTGCCCGCCAGCGGGTCGGTCTCGATGACCTCCGCGCCGTAGATGCGCAACATGCGCTTGCGCTCGGGGCTCGCGTTGGACGGCAGGCACACCGTCACGGGATGTCCCAGCGCCGCCCCGATCATCGCGTAGGCGATGCCCGTGTTGCCGCTCGTGGCATCGAGGATCGTCTTGCCGGGGACGAGGGCCCCTGCCTGCAGGCCCTCGATCAGCATCGCCAGGGCCGCGCGGTCCTTGACCGATCCGCTCGGGTTGAGGTGCTCGGCCTTGGCATGGACCTCGACTCCCTCGGGGACACCGGCCGCCGGTCCCGCGACCCGCCGCAGGCGCACGAGCGGCGTCCGGCCGATCTGGCCGACGATGCCGTGCCTCACTCCGTGGCTCCTTCGAGCAGCAGCCGCTCCACGGTCGCGGTCATCTGCTCGCGAGCGCGCACGTAGAACTCGCCACTGGCGGCACTCGGGAACCCGGTGTGCGTGGCCCGCACGCGGCCATCGCGGCCGAGGAACAGCGTGGTCGGGAACGCGTCCAGGTGCGCGACCTGGGGCAGCAGCGACGGCGCGTCGCTGGGCAGGCCCGCGAGCAGCACCGGGTACTCGATGCCGTACTGCGCCACGAAGGCGCGCAGGCGTGACGGATCGGCGAGCTGCTCGGCTTCCTCGAAGGAGAACGCCACGACCTCGAGCCCCTGCGCGTGGTAGGCCCGACGCAACTCGACGAGGAACGGCGCCTCGTCGTGGCAGTTCGGGCACCAGCTGCCCGTCAGGCTGATGACGACGACCCTGCCCCTGAGGCGCGGGTCCTGATCGGTGACGACCCGCCCGTCGAGGTCGGTGAAGCTGAAGCGCAGCGGTGTGGAACGGTCCGTGATGATGGTGTGCTGGGCCGAGTCGGTCGGCACGGGCAGCCCGGCGGTGCCGGCCTCGATGGCCGTGAGCGTCTTGCTGCGGTTCTGCACGAGCGTCAGCGTGCCGTCGGCGTTGGGGGACACGTCCAGCCGGAGTGGACGAGCGCCCGAGAAATGGCTGAGGACGAATCGCGTGCCGTCGAAGCGACCGGTGAGCGCCCCGGTGTCGCCGTCCACGCGCAGGATCGACGCCGTCACGTCAGCCCCCTGCTGTCGCACGATGAACCGCCAGGCGGTCTCTCCCTTCGGACTCTGCACCGGGATGACGTACAGCCCTGCGATCGACGGCACGGTCGCCGCATCGATCACTTTCGCGGCGGGCTCCGCCGTGCGTGTCGCGCGGAAGGGCAGCGGTGGCCGCGTGCCACGCGCGTACTGCCCCTCGAGACGGCCCTCGACCACGCGGGCGGTGAGCGTGGCGGCGTACGACGGATAGGTGAACACGACCGTCGTGCCGTCGCGCGTGCCTGGTGCCGACGGGATGCGTCGGTCGCCATCGAAGAACGAGGCGACGAGCGCGCCGTCGCGCTCGCCGATCTCGAAGCGGAACGGCACCTCGACCGTGTCGACGAGGACGATGCCGTGCCAGGCGCCGTCGAGGGGCGTGCGGTCGTGCACGCTCCAGCCGATGGCGGCTGCGGCGGGAAGGGCGATCAGGGCGAGCGCGGCCAGCGTGGTGCGGGCGCGGCGCGTCGGTATGGAAGGCATGGTGGTCGTACTCCCTCGAACTCTCGGGAGACCAGCCGCCGGACGGGATGGAGAAGCACCTGACGTTGCCGTCAACGACAAAGGCCACCATCCGCTCCGGATGATGGCCTCGCTGGTGGTGCCGTGTCGTGCCTACTGCTGCCAGGGTCTCATCCGCACACGAAGTCCGTCCTGCAACAGCAGGCCAGGCAACAGAGCGGACAGGTGCGGGACGGGGCAGTCATCGGCGATGGCAGTCGGAGACTGCTTCAGCAAGCCTGAGGCCATGCTGGCGTGTCGACAAGGCGCAGGTCTGTCATACGGTGGCAGCTCTAGGGCGCCTGGCGCTTGGCGGAGATCCATCCGCCCTGCTCCGTCCCGTTCCCGTCTGCGCTGAGTGCGACCGTCCACCCGCCGACAGTCTGCTGTTGCTGTCTGCCCGGATCCGCTACAGAATGCGCGCATCGGTTCCGGAAATGGTCGCCACGCTCCGTTTCCTCCACACGGGGCGCCCGGCCAGCCGATTCGGGTCAGGAGCAACGACGTGAAGAAGACGACGACGTGGTCCGGTGTGCGGCAGGTGACGCGCCGGGAGTTTGTCGGCGGTGCGATCGCCACCGGCGCGCTGTTTGCGCAGGCCCCGGCGCTGCTGCGCGGCCAGAACCTGAACAGCAAGCTGAACATCGCGGTGATCGGCGCCGGCGGGCGCGGTCGTGCCAGCATCAACGAGCTGACGCTCAACCCGGCCGAGCCGCCCAAGCGCACCGACGGCAGCGGTCCCCTCGAGAAGCATCCCGACGAGAACATCGTCGCGCTCTGCGACATCAACCAGGAGTCGCTCGATTCGGCCGGCGTACGCTTCCCGCAGGCGAAGAAGTTCACCGACCTGCGCAAGGTGTTCGACGACCCGAAGGCGTTCGACTCGGTCGTGGTGGCCACGGCCGAGCACACGCATGTCTTTGCCACGTACCTGGCGCTGACGCACGGCAAGCACGTCTACTGCGAGAAGCCGCTCGCCTACAACATCTGGGAGACGCGCCTCATCCGCGAGACGGCGCGCAAGAACCCCAGGTTGTCGACCCAGATGGGCAATCAGGGGCATGCCTCGCCGCAGCGCCGGATGATCAAGGAGATCCTCGACACCGGCGTCATCGGCAAGGTCAACGAAGTCCACGTGTGGGCCAGCCGGGCGTGGGGGCTGCAGGATGCCGCCTCGGCCGAGAAGTTCGACAAGCCGCACGGCTTCTACAACGGCATCCAGATCGTCGATCGGTTCCCGGAGGAGATGCCGGTACCGCCGAGCATCCACTTCGACCTGTGGATTGGCCCGGCGCCCGTGCGTCCCTTCCACGCGACGTACTTCCCGGGGCCGCGCTGGTACCGCTGGTGGGACTTCGGCAACGGGACGATGAGCGATCTCGGCAGCCACGACAACGACGTGCCGTACACGGTGCTCGATCTGTGGCGGCAGGATGCGACCGCAGGCCGCTACCTCGCGCCGCTGTCGGTGGAGGCCGTGTCGCCGATGGGCAAGGCGCACAAGGAACTCGCCCCAGCCACGCTCAAGGCGACCTACGAGTACGCGGCGGTCGGCAATCAGCCGGCGCTGAAGCTCGTGTGGCACCAGGGCGACAGCAAGCCACCCGGGTGGACCGAGGCCTGGGGCGCGCGCTCCTGCATCTTCCTGGGCGAGAAGGGCATGCTGCTCGGCAACGGCAAGCTGCTGCCCGAGGATCGGTTCGTCGACTTCACGATGCCGGCCGAGACCCTGCCGCGCTCGCCGGGGCACTGGGTGGAGTGGGTGGATCACATCAAGGGCAACGGGCCCGTCCCCGGCTCCAACTTCCAGTACGCCGCGTGGACGACCGAGGCCAATCATCTCGGCAACGTCGCCTACCGCACCGGCAAGAAGATCGAGTGGGACTGGAAGACGATGCGGGCGAAGAATGCGCCCGAGGGCGCGCCGTACATCCGGCGTCCCGAGTTCCGCAAGGGCTGGGACAGCATCCTGAAGGCCACGTAGAACGGCGAACGTAGAACGCCGACGCCAGCAGGCGGAATGCCGAACGGGGGCGTCCTCTCATCAGGGGACGCCCCTGTGTCGTGAAACGTGTCTGTGCCCGGTGGTCGCGCGATCGTGACAAGAACACCGCCCGGGAGGCGCCACTGATGCCGGAAGACACGCGAGTCGAGCAGGCCGGAGCCATCGTCTATCGCCGACACGAGGCCACGGTGCGCATCCTGGTCGTCGAGGCACGGCAATCACCAGGCCAGTGGGTGTTTCCCAAGGGCCACGTCGAGCCGGGCGAGACCGTCGAGGTCGCGGCCCTGCGCGAGGTGCGGGAGGAAGCCGGGGTGGAGGCCTCCGTGGTGATGCCGCTGGCGTCACTGGACTTCCGCTCGGGGAGCGAGGACGTCCGGGTGCAGTACGTCCTCGCCCGTCACGTGGCCGACACGCACGCCGCCGAGCCGCGCGCGGTGCACTGGTGGACTGTCGGGCACGCCCTCACCGCGCTGACTCACGACGATGCCCGGCACCTTCTGCGCGGGGCGCTCGCCTTCATCGCCGACGACACCGCCCGCCAGGACCTGCAGTCGTCTGCGTCACAGACCGGAGACGACCGCTTTGTCGACCTGCTGTTGGCCGAGTACGGTCACACGGCGGACTCACTGCTGAGCAATGAGCAGGACGGTGAGAAGCGCGCCAGCTTCTTCGTGGCGATTGCCGCGGGTGCCGGTGGCGTGCTGACCTTCGCCCTCGGCGGGCGCGCCCAGCTCGGCCCGGCAGACGTCAATCCGCTGGTCGTGCTGATGCTGTTGGTGGTGGTGGTGCTGGGCTTCTTCACGCTGGTGCGACTGGCGCACCGCAATCGGGTCACCGACGGCTACAAGCAGGGGTTGCATCGGGTCCGGCGATATCTCCTGACTGGTCCGGCCGATGCGCGCAGAGCCTTCCTCGCCTTCGACCCGTACCAGAGTCCGCGGCGCAGACGGCCGTCCTGGCGTGCCATCGGGCGGGGCGGCTGGCTCGAGACCGTTGCTGCCGTCGAGTCCCTCCTCGCCGGCGCGCTGGCAGCGATGCTCGTGCCCACCCGGTCCTGGTGGGCCGATGCAGGCATCGGCGCCGTGGCGGCCGTCCTGGTCTGGATCCTGCTGATGCGGCGCGCCCGTGCCGCCAGCGCCGATGAGGGCACGTAGAACCCGGAACAGCATCCAGCACGTCGGAGGCAGAAGCGCCGCTGAGGTAGTATCGGCGGCGTAGCCGAGACGGTCGTGTTCTCCTCGCGTCGGGTGCGGCGCGTGCAGCGCGTGCAGGGCGCGCGGCATCTGATCATCGGTCTGACGCTCGCCACGGCGGGCGCTCAGGGCATTGCCGCCGGCCACCATGTCAGCTGGATCGACTACGTGGCCGTGGTGTCTGGCGCGTTGCTGATGGTGGCATTCGTCCGGGACCTGCGGGCGGCGGGTCACGCGCCCGCAGCTCACGCACACCACGGCATCAACTGGGTCGACGTGTTCGCCGCCGTCGTGACGTTGGTCGAGGCGGCGCATCTGCAGCACCTCGGCAAGGTCCGCCTTCCCATCGCCTACGCGTTGCTGGCCGTCTTCCTGCTCGCCATCGGCCTCTTCCATGGTCGCCTGGCCCAGGTTCGACGGCTCATCGTGGACGAGGACGGGTTCGACATCCGGCTCCACCCCTGGCGGCGCGTCCGGCACGCCTGGCGCGACCTCGCGGCCGCCTCGGCTGACGGCTCCGTGCTGACGCTCACCGGCCTCGATGGGCGCGTGACCCGGCTCAACCTGGCCGACGCGCCGGAACGTGCCGCCGTCATCGATGCCTTTCAGCGACCGATGGCAACGAGCGCCCGCTGCAGGCGGGCGTCCGCGTCGGCGGCGACGTCGGTCAGGGCCTCGACCTGCACGAGGTCGAACATGACGGCCGGCTTCGCGATCGACACCACGGATCCGCCGTCCTCCTCCCACACAGCGACATTGCAGGGCAGCAGCAGACCCATGCCGATCTCGTGCGTGAGCGCCTGGTACGCCAGGTGCGGATTGCAGGCGCCCAGGATGACGTAGCGGCGGAAATCCTTGTCGAGCTTGGTCTTCAGCGTCGCCGTGACGTCGATCTCGGTCAGCACGCCGAAGCCCTCCCCCTTGAGTGCCTCGACGGTTCTGGCGCGGGCGTCGTCGAACGCCACGCCGGCCAGATGGGTCGTGTAGCCATACGCCGGGTCTGAGGTGGTCATGTGGTCAGGATGCCGATCGCGGCGCCAACGTGACACGCAGCGCGCGCCACCTGGGCTGTGGCGCAGGGCGCGGTGACGGCCCGCTCGGAGAGCGGGCCCTACCCGGTTCCCGGTTCCCGGTTCCCGGTTCCCGATTCCCGATTCCCGGTTTCCCGACTCCCGCCTACGGACGTCGCGCCGTCATGACGCCGCGGTCGGCGACGGTCTCCTGGAACACGGGGTCCGTGAAGCCGGCGTCGCGCAACATGCGGTCGTACTCGGTGGTGGCGTAGCACTTGCCCTGCGAGGCGTGCATCAGCAGCACCGAGTACTCCGCCACGGCGATGGGCCCCGTCTTGTCGGCATCGATGAACGCGTCGTGGATGACGACCAGTCCACCGGGGGCCAGGCTCGCGAAGGAGGCGGCGAGCAGGTGACGCACCTGTGGCTCATCCCAGTCGTGGAGCACGTTGGAGAACAGGTGCACGTCGTGATCGGGCGGCAGCGGGTGCGAGAAGAAGTCGACCGTCACGACGTCGATGCGGTCGGCGAAGCCGCGCTCGGCCACCAGCGCCGTCGAGACGTGCTGGACGGGGGCCTGATCGAGCACGGTCGCCCGCAGCGCGGGGTGTCGTGCCGCGAGCATGCACGCGTAGACGCCCGACCCGCCGCCGATGTCGAGCAGTCGTGAACGTCCCTCGAGGTCCAGCACGGCGGCCAGGGCTTCACCCAGGTAGAGTCCGCGGCAATCCATCGCCGCCGTGAAGCGCCGCGCGAAGGCCTCGTCGTGCATCGCCACGTGCCAATCTCGCCCGTCCCTCGCCCCGCCCCAGCTGGCCGGTTGCCCGGAGGTCAGGATGTGGACGAAATCCTGGACGAAGGGACGTTCCTTCAGCGCCGCGAAGTACGGCGCCAGATACCAGGGTGACCCGGCCACGAGGTGCTCGCGTCCGGTGGGGGTGACGTGGAAGACCTCACCGTCGCGGCGGACGTAGTCACGGGCGGTGAACAGCGTCAGCATCACGTCGGCCGGTCGCGCGGCGAAGCCGAAGTGCGCGCAGATGCCGACCAGGCTGGCCGGATGCGCCGCGAGCCAGGTGAAGAAGTCGAACTCCACCAGGGCCGCGGTGACCAGGTCGGCGGCGTAGAGGCCGTCGCGGTACCGGTAGAGCGAGAGCGGCGACGTCGTGGGGGCAGCGAGCAGGTCAGGGGACATGGTGGTCTATGGTCGCCCGGTTGGGGCCCGCACCGGGCGGCCGGGGCGAGCGCTGGTGATCTGGCCCTTGTCGACGACCACCACGCCATTCACGATCACGTACGGGATGCCGGCTGAGGGAATGGTGGCGTCCTCGTACGTGGCGCGATCGATCACGGTCGCGGCATCGAAGACGGTCAGGTCGGCATCGGCGCCGACGCGGATGCGGCCCTTGTTCGCCATCGCCGGCACCCGTGGCTCCAGCCGTCGGGCTGGCGCCAGCGTCATCCGTCGCACGGCGTCCATCAGATCGATCGCGCGCTCGTCCCGCACGTACCGTCCGAGCACTCTGGCGTAGGTTCCCGACGTGCGCGGGTGGCCGCGGCCCTTTTCGATGAAGCCATCGCTCGCAATCATGGCGAGCGGACTGACGATGGCGGCGCGCGTCTGTGCGTCGCTGCGGTTGTGGATGATGATGGTGCCGCCGGTCTGGCGCGCCTGCGCGAAGGTCGCGCGCGTCAGGCGTTCGCCCGTGGCGACGAGCTGGTGCTGGCCGAAGCGCTCGTCGGGCCACGAGGGCCAGTCGTCGAAGAGCGCCGACTGGATCTCGGTCATGCCGGCACCGTACGGGTAGGCCTCCGTGGTGACGTCCTGCCCGGCGTCGCGCGCGGCCTGGATGGCGCTGAGGAAGGTCGCGATGTCGTCGCCGGCCACCGAATTGACGTGGACGATCTGCAGGGGGGCGCCTGCGGCCTTCGCGGCGGCGATGGTCTCGTGCAGGCCAGGTACGCCGCCGCGCATGTGGATGTGCGCCGAGGCCCCGCCCCGGGCCGCCACGCGGAACATGCGCTCGATCTCGGCCATGGGCGCGCCCGGGGTGTACGCGCTCCCGAACCCGACGGCCACGGCACCCTCGGCGAGTCCCTTGCGCAGCAGGACCTCCATCTCGGCCATCTGCGCCTCGCTGGCGCTCCCGCTGCCACCGATGCCGGCAGGCAGCAGGCCGGTGCCGGGGTCACCGAGCACGCGCATGCGCACGGGAATGTGGCCGATCGAGACGCCATGATTGACGATCTGCCCGCCGTCGCGCGCCGCGTACCACGCCGCCACGTCGGCCGTGCCCACCTCCAGCTCGAAGGCCGACGTGACGCCGTCGCGCACCATCATCCGGTACGACTCGTCCTGTTGCCCGTGCTCGTGCAGGTCGATGAAGCCAGGCGTCACGACATGTCCGGCCGCGTCGATCGTGCGGGTGCCCGGGAGCGGCACCTCGGAGACAACCGCGATCGTGCCGTTGCGGACGCCGAGGTGCCGCACCGCATCGAGGCCGGACTCCGGATCGAGCACCCGCCCGTTGGCGATGACCAGATCGTGCGGCGGTTCGGGCGCGGGCGCGGGCGCGCAGGCCCAGACGCCGATGGCGGCCGCGTACGCGAGGACGACGAGGAGGTGATGGCGACTTGGCATCGATCAGTCCAGGAGCTCGTAGGGCACGCGCACGCAGTCGTAGACGCGTCGCGCTCGTTGATCCCGTGTCACCAGGGTGGCGCCCGCATGGAGCACGGTGGCGGCGATGAGCGCGTCGTACACGGCCCCGCCAGTCAGGCCCTCGCGGCTGGCCATCTCGATGAGACCCAGGTGGCTCCGCGCCGGCAGCACGAGGGGCGCCTCGCCGAGGCAATGGGCGAGGAACGCCTCCACGACGTCCGCCGGCGCTCGATGAGGGGGCGGCAGGCGCGTCAGGACCGAGAAGGTCTCGATGACCACGTGCGCGGGGATCCTCGGCCTTCCGGCCACAACCGCCGCCGCCGCCGTGTGCCCCTCGTGCCAACTGGCAAACGCCGCCACCATCACGCTCGTGTCCACGGCGATCACCGGCGTGTCCCCTCCAGTGTGGCGCGGACAATCTCGTCGGTCAGTGGCGGCAGGTCGCTGGCCGGAACCGCCACGAGGGCGCCGGCGCGTCGCCGCAGCGACATCGCGGCAGCCACGGGGGTGATCTCCAGCAGGCCGTCACGTTCACGGATCTCGACCACCTCGCCCGCCTCGAGACCGAGCCTGGTGCGGATGGCCTTCGGGATGACAATTCGGCCGGCACCGTCGATGGTAGTCTGCATGGCAGAATCCTACCATCCGGGTGCGTGCGGTGTCCCTACTTCACCCATGCCGGGATGACACCCATGTGGATGTCGAACACCCACGGGCCGAGGAGGACGAGCAGGCCCACCACGATGGGCACGAGCAGGACGTTCAGCAGGAACCCGGCCCTGACCATCGCCAAGAGTGGCAGCACGCCACCGCCATAGACGATGGCGTTGGGCGGCGTGCCGACAGGCAGCATGTACGAGCAGTTGGCCGCCAGAGCGGTAGGCACGAGAAACAGCATGGGGTTCTCGCCGAGGCTCAGCGCGAGCGCGCCGGCGATGGGCAGGAACGTCGCGGCGGTCGCCGTGTTGCTGGTGAGTTCGGTGAGCAGCAGGATGCCGAACGCGACGATGCTGAGCACGGCCATCGTGGGCAGGTGATTGAGCTCACGCGCCAGGCTGCCGAGCCAGGTGGCGAGTCCGTGGGCCTCGATGTTCCCGGCCAGGCTCAGGCCGCCGCCGAACAGCAGCAGCACGCCCCAGGGAAGGCCTTTCGTGGCGTCCCACGTCATGACGAACTCGCCGCGCTTCAGGTTGACCGGAATCATGAACAGCAGCAGGGCGCCGGCAATGGCGATGGTGGTGTCGGAGACCAGCGGCACCACCCGCGCGATCAGCGGCTGGGCCACCCAGCACCCGGCAGTCAAGAGGAAGACCGCACCCGAGGCGAACTCGCCCCAACTGACCGGTCCCAGGCGATCGCGCTGTTCCTCGATGAGGGCCTCGAGTCCCGGCAGCGGCGTCGTCCCCAGTGTGAACATGACTCGCGTGAGCACGAGGTACACCGCCGCGAGCGCGACCAGCGCTACCGGGACGCCGACCAGCATCCACTCCCCGAAGCCGATCGTGATCTGGTAGACCTCACTCATGTACGCCGCCAGCAGCGCATTCGGTGGCGTCCCGATGAGCGTGGCCATGCCGCCGCTGGTCGCGCCGTAGGCGATCGACAGCAGCAGCGCGGTGCGGAAGTCGCTGGATTCTCGGGAGAGGCGTCCCCCCGTCGTCGGCACCAGGTGGGCCACCGACATCGCGATGGGCAGCATCATCAGCGTCGTCGCCGTGTTGCTGACCCACATGCTCGTCAGCCCGGAGGACAGCAGGAACCCCGCGATGATCGCCTTCGGCCTGGTGCCGAGGCGGCGCACCAGGCCAATCGCGATGCGCCGGTGCAACTGCCAGCGCTCCATGGCGAGCGCGATGATGAAGCCGCCGAGGAAGAGGTAGATGATCGGGTTGGCATACGGCGCGGCCGTGGCGCGGATGTCGCCCAGGCCGAGGGCCGGAAAGAGCACGAGCGGCAACAGGGCCGTGACGGGGATCGGGATCGGCTCGGTGATCCAGAAGATCGCCATCAGCATCCCGGCGCCGGCGGTGCGCCAGCCTTCAGGGCTCAGTCCCTCGGGCGGCGCCAGCAGCACCGTGGCCGCCAGCGCCAGCACGCCGAGCAATCCGCCCAGCAGCTGGCGACGTCCGTGCCCGTGCGTGTGCTGGTCGTCGTGGTGGTCGACAGGCGTGGCGTGGGTCACGAGTGCAGGCTCCTGAGCACGGCATGGAGCCGCGGCTTGGCTTCGATGCCGATGCCCGGGACCTGCGGCAGGCCGACGAATCCGTCGACCACGGGCGTGTCGTCGGCGAAGCCGCCGAAGGGCTGGAAGACGTCGGGATACGACTCGTTGCCACCCAGCCCGAGTCCGGCCGCGATGTTGAGCGACATCTGGTGGCCGCCATGCGGGATGCAGCGGCGCGCCGACCAGCCATGCGCGCGCAGCATGTCGAGCGTCCGCAGGTACTCCACCAGGCCATACGACAGCGCGCAATCGAACTGCAGCCAGTCGCGGTCGGAGCGCATGCCACCGTGCCGGATCAGGTTGCGGGCATCCTGCATGGAGAACAGGTTCTCGCCCGTCGCCATCGGTCCGGCATAGTGCTCGGCCAACTCGGCCTGCAGCGCATAGTCGAGCGGGTCGCCTGCTTCCTCGTACCAGAACAGGCCGTAGGGCTCGAGCGCCTTGGCATAGGCGATGGCGGTGGGCAGGTCGAAGCGGCCGTTGGCATCCACCGCCAGCCGGTCCCCGGCGCCGACCACCGCCAGCACGGCCTCGATGCGCGCCAGATCCTCGTCCAGTGACGCGCCGCCGATCTTCATCTTCACCACGGTGTAGCCGCGGTCGAGATACGACCGCATCTCGTCCTGCAGCGCCGTCAGGTCCTTGCCCGGGTAGTAGTACCCACCGGCGGCATAGACGAACACGCGGTCGTCGACCTGCCCTGCGTGGTACCGGTCCGCCAGCAGGCGAGACAGCGGCTGCTCCGCGATCTTCGCCACCGCGTCCCACACCGCCATGTCGACGGTGCCGATGGCCACCGATCGCTCGCCGTGTCCACCGGGCTTCTCGTTGGCGAACATCGTCGCCCAGATGCGATGCGGATCGAGGTTGTCGCCGGCCTCGTTCACCAGCGACGCCGGATCGGCCTCCCGCAGGCGCGGCAGGAACCGCTCCGCCAGCAGGCCCTGCTGCGCGTATCGCCCGTTCGAGTTGAACCCGTAGCCGACGACAGGCGCGCCGTCGCGGATCTCGTCGGTGACCACTGCAACGACGCTGACGTTCATCTTCGAGAAGTCGATGTACGCGTTGCGGATCGGCGACGAGATCGGGACGACGGCGGAGTGGATGGCGGTGATGCGCATGGGCAGTGGGCGGGAACCGGGAACCGGCAACCGGGACGGACGCCCTACTCTAGACGGAACGCGCCCGGTTCGCGAGGCCGGCAGCTCGAGATGTGGAGCGCCGGCCGAGGCCATCGTGCTCGCCACGGGGAGCGAAGACTGCTACCGGTTGGCGAGCTCGGCCAGCACCGTCGGGTTGCTGACCTCGATGCGAGCGCGATGCAGGCGGACGTCCCCGTGGTCCTCGAAGCTCTCCAGCAGGCGGCTGACGACCTCGCGTGTGCTCACGAGTTCGTCGGCCAGCTGCTGGTGCGTGGCATGGAGCTGGGGGCCGCGGTCGATGAGGAGCGCCGCCAGGCGACGGTCGAGTCGCCGGCTCACCAGTGCCTCGAGCAGCGTCAGCAGACCGGCCAGCCGCCCCGCGAAGGCCCCGAACAGCGCTTCCCGAAACGCCGGGGCCTCGACGAGGACGTCCTGGACGACGGCGCCCGACAGAATGACGCCATGCATCTGCTGCTCGACGACGCCACGGACGGGGTACGTCGCGTGTCCGAGGAAGCACGCCGTGGACATGACGCACGGCTCGCCCGGCAGCAACCGGTAGAGCAGCACGTCGTGTCCATTGGCCAGAGGCTTCGAGACGCGAATCACGCCGTCGGACGTCAGGGCGAGGTCCCGGCAGGCATCGCCCACATCGAAGACGACGGTGCCCGGCTGGGCGCGCCATTCCTTCGCCGAGGCTGCGAGCCGGGCGTGGGAGGCCGGCGGCAGGTCGCGCAGCAGGGGCATGGCGTCGAACAGGCGGCTGACGTCCTGGGCTCGTGTCACGGCGACTCAGGCTAGCAGAGGCCGGTGACCCGTGCCACGGGGCGCACCGGCCCTGGGCGTCACGGCGTGTTGACCGTCACGACGTTCGAATACTCGGAGCTGGCTCCGCTGCCGCTGGCCTTCACGCGATACCGATACGCCGTGTTGCGCGCGAGCGCGGCGTCCTTGTAAGCGGCAGCATTGGCAGGCAGTGTCGCGACCGTCGAGAAATTCACGCAGGCGGCTCCGCTGCAGCGTTCGACGATGTACCCGGTCTCCGTCGTCGCGTTGTCCATCCAGGCCAGTTGGACCTCGGCCCGGGTTTTCACACGCCTGGCCCGCGCCGTCAGGCCGGTCGGAGCTGCAGGGGCCGCGGGCTCGCCCGGCGTGGTCAACGACAGGGTGTTGGTGTAGGGCGACGTGCCGAAGGCATTGAAGGCGCTCACTCGCCAGCTGTAGGCCGTCGCCGGGACGAGGCTGGTGTCGTTGAACGTAGAGACGCCGATGCCAGTGACGGCTCGTGTCGCCCAGGCTCCTGGAGTGCTGGCGCAGAACAGCGGCGATCCGGTGCAGCGCTCGAGCGTGAATCCGGTTTCGTTCGACGAGTTGTCGCTCCAGCCCAGGTAGGCGCTGGTGGACGTCAGGTCGAAGTACGACAGCACTGTCGGCTGCGTCGGAATCGTGGGCGCGCCCTGCCCCAGCCGCGCCGTCGTGCCGCCAACGACATAGACCCCGGTGTCGACGTTCGAGAGGGCAATGGCCTGGGCGTAGCCGAACGCGACCGTCTTGGTCCAGCCCGAGGTGCCGTCGCTGTTCACCTTGGATACGGCCATTTCGGACATGGTGCCGGCCGCGAGGTAGGCATTGTCGTTCGCGTCGAGCAGCATGTGCGCGTGCGCGAGGAGGGCCAGCGGACCGTCGGCATCGAGGTTCGACCAGACCAGGGCTCCGCTGGGGTCCACCTTGATGAACGCGGCCCCTGGACTGCCACTGTTCGGGAAGCCGCTGACGACCGGATGGCCGTCGGCGCCGACCTCGATCCGGAACCCGGCGAGCCCGTAGACCCGCCGCCAGACGACGACGCCCGACGGGTTCAGCTTCTCGACGACGGTGCCGCCGTTGGCTACGGACGCGCCGTGCACCAGGTACGCATTGCCCAATGCATCCCCGGCGCTGTCACCCGCCGTCAGGCTCGGCACGCCCGCGTACGCCCAGATCAGGTGGCCGTCCAGGTCAATCTTGGTGTAGCCGGCAAGACTCCCCGTGATCGACTTGCCGGTGATCAGGATGTTCCCGTCGGGCGTCAGCTTGAAATTAAGCGCCGCGCCGATGCCGGCCGCGTCGAAGAACGACCACACAGTCGTCCCGTTCGGCGCAAACTTCTTGACCTTGGTCACGCGGCCCGCCGGGCCGTTGCCCATCCCGAGCGCGTACACGTTGTCGTTGGCATCCACGAGGCACTTCTTCACGGAAGAGCCGTCGAAGCTGCTCTCGTACACCCGCCGCCAGAGCAACTGCCCGGTCGGGGCGAACTTCATCACGATGCTCGCCGCCTCGACCGGATTGGAGTAGCCCGACATCAACGTGCCGCAGACGATGGCGTTCCCGAGACTGTCGGTGGCCACCCAGCTCGCTCGTTCCCACGCCGTGGTGGACTGCTGGTCGAACATCGCCGTCCAGATCAGCAGACCCCGTGCGTCGCGCCTGGTGAGGACCATCTCGGCGCCAAGGGCCTGCTCGTAGTCCACCGTGTAGACGTTATCTGCGTCGTCCAGGGCAATCGAGACGCCGCGCGTCTGCTGGATCCAGTCGAGGGACACCTGGGCCGACGCGTGCGCCTGGCACAGCATGCCGAGTGCAATCGCCACGGCGGCGCTGCGCCGCGCCACCCCACTGATTCGTTGACCGTTCATGTCTCCGCCCTCCGGCTCGTACACCGTTGGCCCAGACAGTGGGTCGCCGATGCAGATCCAGTGTGGCCAGAGAGGTCCCAAACGTCAGTGACCCCGGTCACCAAGGGGGCGACACCAAGCCCACGACTCACTCGAGTTGAGCACGTCGTGGGCGAGCGGCTCAGGGCTCAGGACTCAGGTCCGCCGGAACGATCTCAGAGCCTTGAGCCATGAGCCATGAGCCTGAAGCCACACAAGTGAGCCAGAGGTTAGTCCTGGGCATCCGGTACCGCCAGTCGCCGCAGCCGTTCGGCCAGTGTGTCCCGAAACATCTCCAGCTCTCCGGACGGCAGCGGTTCGAGCATCTGCGGCAGCGGCTCGACAGGGAACTGGCCGAGCAGCCACGCCAGCACGCCGGGATCGATGCTGCCGTCCTTGCTCAGGGCCAGGGAGAGATCCGCCTCCGGCGGGTAGCCGGCGCGGTCCAGGAACAGCAGGTCCACCAGGTCCCGCGGCTCTGAACGGGACAGCACGCACGTCAGCTTGTTGGCGCGCAGATCGGCCAGCGACTCGACTTGCACGCCCTCGACGCAGTCCGGTCCGCCGACGTCGGCCACCGCGTCGAAGACCAGATCGATGTCCACCTCACCGTCGACGCCAGCCAGGACACCGCGCACGAAGGTGCCGGCATCGCGGACGACTCGGACCGTGGCGCCCGCCTCGGCGGCAGCCTCTGGCAGCAATGCCACGGCGTCGCGGTGCACCTGTCGATCGTGAAAGAAGAGATCGGCGTCGCGCGACAGACGATGGCGCAGGTGTACCCCGGCCAGCGCCGCGCCTCCAGCCAGATGAAATGGGGTGCGTACGTGGCAGGCCTGCAGGAAGCGCAGTGTCGAGGGCTGGACTATGCGACGGTCGAAGGTGGCCACGCCTGATCCTCAGGATCGATCCGAAGCAACCAGGCCCACATCGCACGCGTGCGGCCGAGGTGTCGAACCACGTGCGGCCAGTGGGCGCGGATGGTCGCAGGTGTGGTGTAGCGCCAGACATCCCGCGTGTTCGCCTCGCGCAGCAACGCGCCGAGCCAATAGGCGCGGACGGTGATGTCTGGATCGCTCAGGCGTTGCGAGAAGGCGGCCTCGGACAGATCCGTCCACCAGAGGAAGTACGGCCGACCTGTCGCCGGCGCATGCTCCACACGCTGTGACGTGACCATTGGACAATCTTAGCCCGACCAGGTGTCGGAACCTCTCACCGCGCGCCAGCCAGCTTCACCACGATGTCCCAATGGAACTTCACGAACGTGTGCAGGGACGACTCGAGGATGCGTTCCTGGTCGCTGTGGGCGCCGAAGCCCTTCGGGCCGTCTTCGCTGTCGGTGAGCGGGCCGACGCCATAGCACTGCATGCCTTTCGCGCGCAGGAAGGCCATGTCGGTCGCCCCCGTGCTCATCGTCGGCAGCGTGGTCACGTCAGCGCCGTAGTGGGCCTTCACGGCGGCTTCCACGGCGGTGAACGCCTCGGAGTCGATGCGCGAGGGCGGCGCGCCAGGACGCGTGTTACGGAGGTTGCGGGCGACCTCGACCGCCGGGTCGTCGACGACCGTGCGCAAGGCCTCGACCAACCGATCCATGTCTTCGTCGGGCAGCGCGCGGACGTCCAGGGTGGCCGTCGCTTCCGACGGGATGACGTTGACCTGATAGCCGCCCGCGACCATGTTGGGCGAGACCGACGTGCGCAGCATCGAGTTGTGTCGCGGCTCGTTGACGGCGAAGTGCTCCTGGATGGCCGCCGACTGCGCCGGGCTCGTCAGGTGGCGGTAACGCGCGGCCTCCTCGGGACCACTGATGGTCGCGAGGCGCTCGAAGTAGGTCTTCGTGGTCTCGTTCAGGCGCATCGGCGCCTGCCAGTCACCGATGCGGGCGATCGCCTTCGAGAGGTGGACCACGGCATTGGTCCGCAGCGGCACCGATCCGTGCCCCGCCGGTCCACGTGCGGTGAGCGTGACGCCGTAGGGAATCTTCTCGGAGGACTGCACGGAGGCAAAGCGCACCTGTCCGCCGGTGCGCGTCACGCCACCGCCCTCGGCAAAGCAGTACTCGGCGTCGATCTCGGGCCAGTGCTCGTCGACCATGAACTTGATGCCGACCTGGGTGCTCGCTTCCTCGCCGGCTTCGGCCAGGAAGATGACGTCACGATCGAGCGGCACGTTCAGCCGCTTCAACTGCAGCATCACCATCAGCGCCGCGACCACGTTGTCCTTGTCGTCGACGGTGCCCCGGCCGTAGACATAGCCGCCGTCGCGCGTGGCCGAGAACGGCGGGTGTGTCCACTTCGCCGGGTCCACCTTGACGACGTCGGTGTGGCCCATGATGAGCAGCGGCCGCTTCCTGCCGTTGCCTTTCAGGCGGGCCACCAGATTGGGCCGTGCCGGGTCGTTGGCGAAGCGCTTCGTCTCGATGCCCGCCTTCTTCAGCACGCCATCGAGATAGTCCACCACCAGGCCCTCCTTGCCAGGCGGGTTGCTGGTGTCCAGCCGAAGGATGGCCTGGAAGTGTTCCATCGCCTCGGCCTCGAGCCGTGACCAGTCTGGCTGGCCGCCCTGCGCCGCGACGGCAGTTGGCCGGAGTGCGGCGGTGACGAGGAGGGAGACAGCGAGGATGAGGTGTCGGAGGTCTGGGCGCATGTGTCGCATGTCGATGGGGACGCCTCGTCAGGGTGGGCCGTAGGCAGCGTCGAGCACCTGCATGGTATGGCGCACGGGCAGCGAGACACCAGCGCGGGCCAGGCCCGTGGCCATCTGCACGAGGCAGCCGATGTTACCGGCGGCGACGGCCTGCGCCCCGGTCGCGCGGATGGCCTCGGCCTTGCGTGCCCCGAGTGCGGCCGCGATGTCCGGATGCTCGACGTTGTACAGGCCCGCCGACCCGCAGCAGGTGTCTCCCCCCGGAATCTCCACGATCGTCAGGTTCGGGATCGCGCCCAGCAGCGCCCGCGGCGCCCGACGAATGCCCTGGGCATGCGCGAGGTGACAGGCGTCGTGGTAGGCGACGATGACCGGCGACGGCAGGGGCGGCGGCGTGATCAGCCCGAGGGCGTCCAGGTACTCCGAGACATCCTGCACGCGGGCCGAGAACGCGCCCAGCGCCGACGCCTGGGCGCGATCCTCGAACGCGTGGCCGTACTCCTTCATCGCCGAGCCGCAACCGGCGGCGTTGGTGACGATGGCATCGACGTCGACCGGGAAGGCGCGGCTGAGAGCGGTGGCGCGCGCATAGGCTCTGTCGGCCTCGCCACAGTGGAGCGCAAGGGCGCCGCAGCAACCCTGATCCGGTGGCACCACCACCTCGACGCCGTTGGCGGCGAGCACTCGCAGCGTCGCCAGCGAGATCTCCGGATCGAGGGCCTGCTGCACGCAGCCGGCCAGCAGCGCGACCCGACCACGCCGCGGCCCGCGCGCGGGCGTCAGTGCCGGCAGGGTGATCGGTGGCGGCAACTGGTCGGGCAGCAGGGCCACCATCGGCTTCACCCGCGCCGGCAGCATGCGCTCGACGCGTTTGGCCACCTGGCCGAGACGCGCCGCCGCGCGGAACAGGGTGGGCGACTCCAGCGTGTCCAGCAGGACCTGTCGCTGCAGACGATCGAGCAGCGGTTGCGCGCCAGTCTCGGGGCCGGATCGGAACGGCACGATCAGGTCACCGTACGGTACGCCGGAGGGACAGGCCGTGACGCAGCCAAGGCAGCCGAGACACCGGTCGATGTGCGGTTGGGCATCGGCGAGCGTCAGCGTCCCCTCGAGCACCTGCTTCATGAGGACGATGCGGCCCCGGGGTGAGTCCATCTCCTCGCCGAGGACCTGATAGGTCGGGCAGGCCGGGAGGCAGAAGCCGCAATGCACACAGGTTTCCACCGCGCGGGCCATGGCGTCGCGACGGGGAGGCGAAGGGACGGCGGGAATGGAATGCTGCACGGGTCAGGACCAGGAGTGGGCGAGCGCGGCATCGCCGGGAGCAAACCGTCCGCACGGGTCCATCACCGCACGCAGCCGCGATTCGAAAGGGTTGGCGGCTACGGCACCGAGAGCCGGCGCACGGACGGGGCCAGTCACCACGCGTCCTTCGAGCCCCTGACCTCGCAGGATCTCGGCCAGGTCGTCGAGGCTGCCGTCCCACGAGATCCAGGCGAGGTTGCCCGCCACCGTGTAGCGCCGCGCGCCGTCGTAGCCCGTCAGCACGTGATCTAGGGATCGCACCTGCGGCAGAGTCACGGGCACACGCACCAGCGGCACGTCGGGCCGCGCCCAGCTGAACTCGCGCGCCTCACGCCACACCGCCACGTCGTCGTCGCCGCGCAGCACGGTGGCGCGTCCGCCGACGGCGGTCACGAGCGCCGAGACTCGCGCATCGATCGCTTCGGCCGCACCGCCGATCCGCAGCACGAGGTGGCCTGGCGGCGTGATGTCGACGGCTTCGAGGTCGAAGCGTGCCCGCTGCACCCGTGTCATGAGCGTCAGGGCGGTGGCCAGATCACCGGCGGCCGCGCGCACGGTGGCGTGGACCTCAGGCGCCGGGAAGACCTTGAAGGTCACCTCCGCGATCACGCCGAGCGTGCCACCACTGCCGACCATCGCCTGGTGCAGCAGGAAGCCGGCCGCGTTCTTCACGACGGTGCCGCCGCTGTGGATCACGCGTCCCTCGCCGTCCGCGATCCGGGCGCCGATGATGAAGTCGCGGATGCCGCCGAAGCGGTAGCGGCACGACCCGTTGATCCCGGCCGCCACGGTGCCGCCGATCGTCGCGCCGGCCGCGACCAGCGGCGGATCGAACGGCAGGTACTGGCCGTGCGCGGCGAGCGTCTGCTCGAGCACGGCGAGGCGCGTGCCACCGAGCGCCGTGAACGTGCACTCCTCGGGGGTGTACGCGACGATGCCGGCGAGGCCGGAAAGGTCGAGGATCGGGCCATCCGGACGGGCCGCCAGCGCCGACTTGGTGCCGCCGCCGCGCACGACCCACCGTGGCTGCTGCGGGATCGCTGCCGCGAGGTCGTCGATGGAGGTGGGGCGCATCGTCGTCATGCGCGCGAGATCACGCCGGCGCGTTCGAGCGGGTGCAGGCCGTGCGAGGCCGGCGTCTCGAACGACGGATCGAGCTTCTTGCCGGGATTGGCCACGCGATGCGGATCCATCGCGTCGCGCAGGCGCCGCATGCACGCCAGGTCGGTTTCGCTGTACATCTCGCCGAGGAAGGCGCGCTTCTCGAGCCCGACGCCGTGTTCGCCGGTGATCGACCCTCCCAGGCGGATGCACAGCCGGAGAATCTCGGCGGCCAGCACTTCGGCGCGATCGTGGGCACCCGCCTCGCGTCCGTCGTAGAGGATGAGCGGGTGGAGGTTGCCGTCGCCGGCGTGGAAGACGTTGGCGACGCGGATGCCGTGGGCGCGCGACAGCGCCTCGATGGTGGCCAGCGCCTCGCCGAGGCGCGCGCGGGGCACCACCCCGTCCTGGACGATGAAGTCGGGACTCAGGCGACCGACCGCGGAGAAGGCGCTCTTGCGGCCCTTCCAGATTCGCGCGCGCTCGTCTTCATCGGCGGCCACGCGCGTGTGCGTGGCGCCAGACACCGTGATGATGCGCATGAGGCGGTCGAACTCGGCGGCCACCTGCGCCTCCTCGCCCTCGCACTCGACAATCAGCAGGGCCGCGGCGTCGGCCGGGTAGCCCGCGTGCACGGCCGCTTCGGCCGCGTCCATCGCGAGGCGATCCATGATCTCCATCGCGCCGGGCAGCAGCCCCGACTCGATGATCCGCGACACCGCGTCACCCGCGCGCTGCAGGCTGTCATAGGCGGCGAGCAGGGTGCGATACACCGCCGGCCGCGTCACCAGCCGGAGCGTGATCTCGAGGGCGACGCCGAACAGCCCCTCTGATCCGACGAACAGTCCCGTCAGGTCGGGGCCGCTCTGCTCGAGGCTGTCGCCCCCGAGCATGGCCACCGTGCCATCCCCCAGCACGACCTTCAGCCCAAGCACATGGTTGGCCGTCATGCCGTGACGGAAGCAGTGCGCCCCGCCGGAGTTGAAGGCGACGTTGCCGCCGATCGTGCACACCGACTGGCTCGACGGATCGGGCGCGTAGTAGAGCCCGTGCGGCGCCGCGAGGGCCGTGACCGCGAGGTTGACGACCCCGGGTTCGACGACGGCGAGCCTGGCGTCGGGATCGAACCGCAGGACGCGATTCATGCGGTTGAGGGCGATGACGACCCCATCCTCGATCGGCACCGCGCCGCCCGACAGGCTCGTGCCGCTGCCGCGCGCCATGAAGGGCACACGGGCCTGGTGACACAGACGGACGGTCGCGATGACCTCCTCGGCCGATTCGGCCAGGACCACGGCACAGGGCCGGGCCCGGTAGGCGGTGAGGCCATCGAACTCGTAGGGCGCCAGGGCGCCGGGTCGGGTCAGCAACCGGTCGGCAGGGATCAGGCGGCCGAGCGCCGGCAGCAGGTCCGCGCGGAGCATCCCTGCAGTCTATACTGCGCCCCGTGTGGAGCCAGACGTATGACCCGTTCGGACAGCCGTGGCTGTCGACCCTCTGCGCCGCGTTGCCCGTCGTGGCCCTGCTCGGGTCGCTGGCCTTCCTCAAACTGCAGGCGCACGTCGCGGCGCTGATCGGCCTGGTCACGTCCCTGGTGGTCGCCATCCTGCTGTTCGGCATGCCGACGTCGATGGCCCTGGCGAGCGCGGGCTACGGCCTGGCGTATGGCGTGCTGCCGATCGGCTGGATCGTCCTCAACGTCATCTTTCTCTATCGCCTCACCGAGCAGCGCGGCCTCTTCGGCACGCTGCGACAGAGCATCACGCACGTCACCACCGATGCGCGGCTGCAACTGCTGCTGGTGGCGTTCGCGTTCGGGGCCTTCTTCGAGGGCGCGGCCGGGTTCGGCACGCCGGTGGCCGTGACCGGTGCCCTGCTGATGGGGCTGGGGTTCGCGCCGCTGGCGGCCTCCGGCCTGTCGCTCATCGCCAACACGGCGCCCGTGGCATTCGGGGCGCTCGGCACGCCGATCATCGCGCTCAGCGCGGTGAGCGGACTCGACCTGCTCGCCCTGAGCGGCATGGTCGGCCGTCAGTTGCCGCTGTTCTCGGTCATCGTCCCGTTCTGGTTGATCGCCGCCTTCGCGGGCTGGCGCGGCATGGTCGGCATCTGGCCGGCCATCCTCGCGGCCGGCCTGCCGTTCGCCATCCTTCAGGGACTGGTGTCCAATCTGCACGGGCCGTGGCTCGTCGACGTCGTGGCATCGATCGCCTCGATGGGGACGCTGGTGCTGTTCCTCCGCGTGTGGCATCCCTCCGACGGCTGGACACCCGGCGATCGGCTCGGGGCTCGCAAGGACGAGGGCGTGGCCATGCCGGCGCGGGCCGAGGTCGTGCGCGCCTGGGTGCCGTGGGCGATTCTCAGCGTCCTCGTCTTCGTGTGGGGGCTGCCCCCCGTCAAGACGGCCCTCGATGCGTGGACGACGATTCGCGTGCCGGTGCCGGGGCTGCACAATTTGATCGAGCGCGTCCCGCCCGTGGTCGCCGCCGCCGCGCAGGAGCCGGCGCTGTTCGCCGTGTCGTGGCTGTCGGCCACCGGGACGGGCATCTTCATCGCCGCCATCCTCGCGGGGCTCGTGATGGGATGCTCCGTCGTCGAGCTGGCCACCACCTACTGGCGCACGCTCCGGCTCGTGCGCACGTCGCTGGTCACCATCTCCGTGATGATGGCCATCGGGTTCACGACCCGCTACTCGGGCCTCGATGCGACGCTGGGCCTGGCGTTTGCCGGCACCGGCGTGCTGTATCCCTTCTTCGGCACGATGCTCGGCTGGCTGGGGGTGGCGCTCACCGGCTCGGACACCTCGTCCAACGTCCTGTTCGGCAGCCTGCAGCGCATCACGGCCGAGCAACTCGGTCTCAACCCGGTGCTGATGGCGGCCTCCAACAGTTCCGGCGGCGTTATGGGCAAGATGATCGACGCCCAGAGCATCGTCGTCGCGAGCACGGCGACGCAGTGGTACGGGCACGAGGGCGACATCCTGCGCTACGTCTTCTGGCACAGCCTGGTGCTGGCGTCGCTGGTGGGCGGCCTCGTGCTGCTGCAGGCCTACGTGTGGCCGTTCACGCAGCTCGTCTGGTAGCGCTGACGGTGATGGCCCGTTCCCGTCGTTGGGTAGGGCCCGTTCTCCGAACGGGCCGTCATGAACCCGATCTCGTGGTGACAGGGGATCTGACGATGACGGCCGGCTCGGAGAGCCGGCCCTACCCACGACTGCCGTCACGTCAGACCACCCCGACGCGATAGAATCCGGGCCGTGAGCCTCATCCCCACCACCGACCGTCTGTTGCTCGGCCCCGGTCCGAGCCCCGTCCTGCCCCGCGTCCTCCAGGCGATGACCGCGCCGCAGCGCAGCCATCTCGATCCGGACATGCTCGCCCTGCTCGACGACCTGCGTCGGCGCCTGCACGGGCTCTTCAACGTCAACGCCGAGGGCATCGCGTTCGCGGTGTCGGGGACGGGGTCGTCCGGGCTGGAGACGGCCGTCGCCAATGTCGTCGCGCCAGGCGACCGCGTGCTCTGCATCGTGACCGGGTACTTCGGGGATCGGCTCGCCCAGGTGTGCGAGCGGTATGGCGCCGAGGTCACGCGCCTCACGGGTGAGTGGGGCCGGGCGATCGACCCCGAGCAGGTGCGCGTGGCGATGGAGCACGCGCCGTTCAGGGCGGTCACGGTGGTGCACGCCGAGACGTCGACCGGCGTGCTGCAGCCGGTGCAGGCCATCGCCGCGATCGCCCGCGAGCACGGCGTCACCAGCATCGTCGACGCCGTGACGTCGCTCGGCGCGCATCCGGTGGACGTCGACGGCTGGGGCCTCGACGTCGTCTACAGCTGCAGCCAGAAGGGCGTCGGTGCGCCGTCCGGCTTCGCCCCGATTGCCTTCAACGCCGCCACACGGGCCGCGGCGAAGAGCCGCAGCTTCTATCTCGACCTGCCGCTGCTCGAAGGCTACTGGATCAAGCGCGGCTATCACCACACCATCTCGACGCCGCTCGTCTATGCGCTGCACGAGGCGCTGGCGGTGATCGACGAAGAGACCATGCCGGCGCGGTCGGCGCGGCACGCGCGGGTGCACGGCGAGTTCGTCGGCGCGCTGGCCGAGATGGGCCTGTCGGTGCTGCCGCCCGAGGGCGAGCGGCTGTGGACCCTCAACGCGGTGCGCATCCCCGAGCGCGTGACCGACGAAGCCAAGGTGCGCGTCGCCCTGCGCGACACGCATGGCATCGAGATCGGCGCCGGCCTCGGCCCGCTGGCGGGCAAGGTCTGGCGCGTCGGCCTGATGGGTGCCGGTGCGACCAGCGAGAACGTGCAGCGCCTCGTCGCGGCGTTGAAGACGGAGATCGGCTAGGCCGGCCCCGGCAGCTGGCCGCCCCAGACTCCGGGGCCGAAGTACCGCAGCGTGACCAGCGGCTCGGTGTGTGACGTGTTGGTGAACGTCACCCCGTGCCGCGCCCCCGGCTCGCTGCAGAACCACTCGTCGTCGGTCAACTCGCCGAACCGGATGAGTGTCGGACTGGCGAGTGGCTCGCCGTTGATGGTGCCCATCCCCTGCACGCAGGTCAGGCCGAACGCGCCCGCGTCACCGATCGTGCACGTCGCGCCGGGGGCGAGCGTCAGTTCCTTGGCCGAGAACAGGTCGTCGCCTCCGATGCGGCCGTAGACCACCCACCGATCGACGAAGCCCTGGCCGGCCGACGCTTCGCGCGGCCGCAGCAGGTGCGTCTCGCGGAACGACGGATCGAGATTGGCCTCCCAGTCCAGCTGCTCGACCAGGTAGTCGAGATCCTGGTGGTGCTGGGCGGGCACGTCCTGCACCAGCAGATCCCATGGGATGGCGTGGCCATCCACGAGCGACTGGTACATCGCCAGCACATCCGACGCCCACTGCGGCTCGTACGTGCAGAGCGAACCCGGCGCGTGCAGCAGGCGCGGCGGCACCAGCCAGCCGGTGCCGAGCTCCAGGCGCGAGGCCTGCGAGAGGTCCAGGATGCCGTTGTCGCCGGCGCGCCAGCGCTCGAGACAGCGACGCACCTCGGCCTTCGTCGTGCCCGGCGCCAGGCCGAAGAAGGTGAAGGGGAAATCGTTGCCGCGCGGGTTCATCTGCGGCGGGAAGTAGTACCCCTCGGGTTTGGCCTCGCGTCCGACGAGCGCGGCCTGGGCCGCATCCTGGTGCATGTGGTGGGGAATCGGCCCGCGGTTGTCGAAGAACTTGGCAAAGACCGGCCAGCGCTGGTACCGGCTCCAGATGGGCTCACCCACGAGGCTCGCGCCACACTCGGCGACGGCATCGCGCAGCAGGACGCGATCGTCGCCGATCACCGCATACGACAGTCCCTCGTCGGGCACGCGGCCGGCATTGGTGGCCTCGATGGTCGACGCGAACCAGCGCTCGTCGATGCCGCCGCGCTCGAGACCGAACGCATACAGGTCGTCGGGATGCAGCTTCAGGCGTCGCCCGGGCTGCACGAAGGCTCGCGGCACCCAGCAGGGCGAGAGCCGCAGCAGACCTTGCGTGCGGGCGAGCTCCCGCTCGACGAGTGGGCCGATGTCACCTGTGCGAGTCGTCAGCGTGTCAGTCATGGCGTACGGGTGGGGAGGGCGCGGAACGTGCGACCGATGGCGTCGATCTTGTCGGGGTTGGTGCGCAGCCCGCCCCAGTTGAACACCATCACGCCCGTGGAGGGACGCCGCGCGCCTTCGGTGAGGACCGTGTCGATCTGCGCGACCGGCACGGGGGTGCCCCAGTCCGCGATCTGCACGATCGGCCAGATGCGATGACGCTCGCCGGGACGTCCCTCGACGCCGAGATGGCGGCCGAGCCACTGCACCTGCCGCGAGATCCAGGCCGGGTCGTCGGCATGACCGAAGCGGGCGTGGTACGGCATGGGGCTGAAGACGTCGATGTAGGCCGCCTGGGCCCGCAGGTCGATGGCCAGCTTCTGCAGGCGCGCGCCCTGCTGGTCCTCGTCACTCCACGCGTTGTGAAAGGTGCCGAGCAGGGCAGTCGGCCGCACCTCGTCGCGGATGGCATCGAACTCGCGCACCCAGTCCGTGAAGACGCCGAGGCGCCAGCGCACCCAGGCGTCACGGTGCGTCGACAGCAGCCGCGTGGCGCGCTCGCGTGTCGACGCCGCAGGCAGCGTGATGCCGGTGGCCTGCTGGAAGCGCTGCAGGCAGCGCGTGCAGAAGCACGTGTCGGGCATCTCCGGCACGGCCTGCTCCCAGCTGGCGTGGGCGTGGTGGTAGTCGAGCCACACACCGTCGATGGCGAATCGCGTCAGCAACTCCCGGAACGCCGCCATCCGCGACTGTCGATAGCCCTCGTGCGTCGGGCACACCCCCTGCCAGCCATTCGGCGGCGGGCTGACCTGGCCGTCGCTGCCCACCGGCGCCGCGTCGGGGTGGGCCTTGACGTAGTCGGCGACGTGCATCGTGTTGAACTCCGCGTACACCTGCACCTGCTGCTGGCGCAGCAGCGCGAGCCGCTCGTCGGTGATGCTGCCCGAGCCCAACCACACCGCATCGACGCCGAACGCCCGCAGCGAACTCCCGGAGTCGAGAATCTCCTGCGGCACGCCTCCGTAGATACCGCGGACGACCCCGGCCGGCGCGGCGGGCGCGAGCGGCTGGTCGGCGGCGACGACAGCGAGGCCGGTCGCGACGAGCCACGGCAGGACGACAAGGGCGACACGTGGGGGCGTGAGGTGCATGCGCCCATGCTAGCCCGGCGTGGCCTATGATGGGCCCGCATGCCCCAACACCGCATCGTCGTCACCGGAGGCAGCGGCAAGCTTGGCCGCGTGGTCGTGCAGGACCTCGTCGATCACGGGTACGACGTCATCAACGTCGATCTCGCGCCGCCCGCCCACGCCGTCTGCCCGTTCCTGCGGGCTGACCTCGCCGACTACGGGCAGGTGGTCGATGCCATCTCGTCGCACCCGTCGGTCGGGGCCGGCGAGAGCGCCGAGCTGGTGGTGCCGCATGCGGTCGTGCACCTCGCGGCGGTGCCGGCGCCGCGGCTCAAGCCGAACGCCGAGACCTTCCGCAACAACACCGTCAGCGACTACAACGTCTTCGAGGCCAGTCGGCGCCTGGGCGTCAAGAAGGTCGTCTACGCCAGCAGCGAGACGGTGCTCGGCCTGCCGTTCGCCGACCCGCCGCCGTACGCGCCGATCGACGAAGCGGCGCCGCCCTGCCCCAACAGCGCCTATTCCCTGGCCAAGCTGCTGATGGAGACCTCGGCCGCGCAGATGTGCCGCTGGGATCCGGCCCTGTCGATGATCGGGTTGCGCTTCTCGAACGTGATGGAGCCGCACGACTACGCCCGCTTCCCGGCCTACGAGGCCGATCCCGCGAGTCGTCTGTGGAACCTGTGGGGGTACATCGATGCGCGCGACGGTGCGCAGGCCGTCCGGCTGGCCATCGAGCGCGGCCAGCCAGGCGCCCACGTCTACATCATCGCGAACGCCGACACGGTCGTCAGCCAGCCCAGTGCCTCGCTGATACAGACGTACTTTCCGGGCGTACCCATGCGGCCGCTCTCGGACGACCACGCCACACTCCTGTCCATCGACAAGGCCCGACGCGACCTCGGGTACGCCCCGCAGTACAGCTGGAGACACGCCTCGTGAATCGCCGACACTTCCTCACCTCATCGGCTGGCCTCGCGGCCGGCGTTGGCCTTGGCGCCGACCTCGCGTCGGCTGCGCAGACGCCTGCGCCGACACCCGCCGCTCCCGCGCCGCCGGGGGCGCGCCGGCAGGAACCCGCGCCACCCGTGTCGTCGCTCGACTTCCGGACGACCCTGCGGAAGGCCCTGATCGCGGCGCCGACCGAGGACGACCTGAAGCGGATGAAGGACGCCGGCTTCGATGGCGTCGAGGGTCGAGTGATGCCGGTGCCGCAGGCGGCGCAGATGCGCGAGGCCGCCGAGAAGCTCGGGATGCGCATCCACTCGGTCCTCTACGGCTGGGCAGAGTTCAACAGCCCGGACCGTGCCGACGTCGATCGCACCTTCACCGAGAGCCAGGCGGCGTTGCAGACGGCGCAGGCGTTCGGCGCCGAGACCGTGCTGCTCGTGCCGTGTCGCATCGGCGGGCAGGGCGCGGGGCCACGGCGACCCGGCACGTTCGCCGGCGGGCCACCGTTGCGCATTCCCCGCCCCTGGGAGTTCCAGCCCACGTTCGACCCGGCCACGGGCCATCTCTCGAAGATCGTCTACGGCGACAACGCGCCCTACGCTGATTACATCAAGGCACACAACCACGCCACCGACGCCTCGCGCGAGTGGGTCACGCGGCTGATTCCGACGGCGGAGAAGACCGGCGTGGTCATCGCCCTCGAGAACGTCAGCAACAACCTGTGGGTGACGCCGGAGCTGTTCCGGCACTTCGTGGCGTCGTTCAGGAGTCCGTGGGTCAAGGCCTACTACGACATCGGCAACCACGTGCGCTTCGCGCCACCCGAGCAGTGGATTCTCACGCTCGGCGATCTGATCGCGAAGATCCACGTCAAGGACTACCTCCTCGATCCGGCCGACCCGGACGGCCGCGGCCGCTCGGTCAACATCCGCGAGGGCAGCGTGCGCTGGCCGGTGTTGCGGCAGGCGCTCGAGTCCATCAGCTACACCGGCTGGATGACCATCGAGAGCAACGGCGACATCCCGTTCGAGGAGCGCAACCGCCGCCTCGACCTGATTCTCGCGGGCAAATGAGGCCCACCGTCCCCCTGTCGGCCCGTTCGGAGAACGGGCCCTACCCCCGCGAAGAGCACCCATGAGCACGCACGACGAGTCCCGTCCAGTCACGACGCCGGTCCGCGACATCTCGAGGCGCCAGTTCCTCACGCAGGCGGCCAGCACGGGCGCCGCGGTCACGATCGTGCCGAGGCACGTGCTCGGGCGCGGCCTGCAGGCGCCGAGCGACACGGTCAACGTCGCCGTCGTCGGCGTCAGCGGCATGGGCGCGAGCAACACGCGCGCGGTGATGAGCCAGAACATCGTCGCCTTCTGCGACGTGGACATGGCGCTGCTCGATGCCCGCATCGCGCGCTGGGGGCAGGAGGCGGCGCCTGGCGCGCCGAGCCGGCCGGTTGCTCGCCCGGCCACGCCGGGCTGGGCGGCGTGGCAGGACTGGGGCAGCACGAAGGCACAAGCGGAGGCCAACGCGCGCGTGCCCGCCGAAGACGCCGCCGCCAACCTCCAGAAGTTCGTCGCGTCGTCGTCGCGCATCCGCAAGTACGCCGACTATCGCGAGATGCTGGCGCAACAGAAGGATATCGACGCGGTCATCATCGCCACTCCCGACCACATGCATGCGGTGATCGCATCCGCGGCGATGGACCTCGGCAAGCACGTCTACGTGCAGAAGCCGATGGCGTGGTGCGTGTCGGAGTCGCGGCATCTGGCGCGCCGTGCCGCCGAGACGAAGGTGCAGGCCCAGTGCGGCAACCAGCGGCATTCGGCCGACGAGAATCGCCGCGGCGTCGACTACATCACGTCCGGCGTCATCGGTGACGTCACCCAGGTGCACGTCTGGACGAACCGGCCGATCTGGCCCCAGGGCATCCCGCGCCCGTCCGCGACAGCGGCCGAGGGGCGCGGCGGGCGCCTCAGCCAGCAGTCACTGATGCAGGCCGCCGTCAACACGACGGCTGGGACGCCGCCGCCACCGTCCACGCTGTCCTGGGACCTGTTCCTCGGCGTGGCGCCGGCGGTGGAGTACAGCCCGCTCTACCACCCGTTCAACTGGCGCGGCTGGGTGGACTGGGGGCAGGGCGCACTCGGCGACATGGGCGCCCATCTGATCGACTTCCCGGTCTGGGCCCTCGACCTCGACCTGCCGACGACGGTGGAGACGACGTCCACGCCGTTCAACGACGTGACGTTCCCGCTGGCGACGATGACGCACTACGACTTCCCGGCCAAGGGGACTCGCCCTGCGGTGCGGCTGACGTGGTACGACGGCGGCTTCATGCCGCCCACGCCGGAGGAACTCGAGGGTGACGCCCGGCTCGTGGCGTCCGGCGGCATCCTCTACGTCGGCACGAAGGGGAAGCTGCTCTGCAACGAAGGCATGCCGACACGCCTGCTGCCCGCCAGCCTGCACAACACCACCGGCGCCCCGCGGGAGCGGCTGGCCCGCGTGCCGCACCAGGGCCACGAGATGAACTGGATCCGGGCGATCAAGGGCCAGGACACGCTGTCGAGCCCGTTCTCGTACGCAGCGCACCTGCACGAGATCATGCTCCTCGGGCTGGTGTCGCTGCGGGCGCGGTCGAAGATCCACTACGACGCGGCGAACATGCGCGTCACCCACAACGCCAACGCCAACCAGTTCCTGACGCGGGAGTATCGGACGGGGTGGGCTCTGTGAATGCCGAATGCTGGATGCTGAACGGTCGACCTGAAGGTCGACCGCTACAGTCGACGGCGGAGCCGTCGATCACTGCCACGCGTCGCGGGTGCACGGTGACTGGAAGCAGTCACGAGCGGCGACAGGCGTGTCGAACCCTCCGGGTGCGGCTGTAGGCGTCGACCTTCAGGTCGACGCATACACCTCGACGTACGACGCACGCCCCGCCCCGCGCACCCGAATCACCGCACGCCGGTGAACTCGGCGGGGGTGAGGGCGCGGCGCGTGAAGCGCGACGAGTGGATGGCGCCCTTGAAGTAGTCCACCAGCGTGACCCGGACGCCCACCGAGGTGCGGCCGGCCTTCTGCGGCGCCAGCGCGATCGGGAAGTCGAGCTGCTTCACACCGTCGACGTAGTTGCTGTACGTGGTGCCGTCGTAGACGGCGGCCACGTGGTGCCACTGTCCGAGGGGGTGCAGGGCGTCCTTGTTGATGAGCGCCTTCTCCTGGCCGTTGCTGTAGGCGAACGCGTCGAGGAACCACTGCGCGCCGGCGACGCGGATCTCGAACAGCATGCGGTTGTCCGAGCCGTCCTCCTGCAGGTGGAACCAGCGCTGGGCGCGGGCACCGCCATCGGGACGGAACACCGCCTCCCACGTGAACGTCGCCGCTCCGGCCAGCGGATGCACGCCCACCAGCAGCGCATCGTCCACGCCATCGAACTCGATGGCCTTGCCGAGCGGGGTGTCGATCACCCGTGGGCTGCCGAGCACGGTCGTCGGATGCCCCCCGAGGCTGTCGAGGCGATCGAAGGTCCATACCTCGGCGAGGTCCTGCGCCATCGGTCCGCTCCCGGTCATCGTCATCACTCCCGCTACCAGCGCGATCACGCTGCCGACCCGACGCAGGTCAGCGCGACGGCAGGACATCGGTGATCCGGATGGGCCGCTTCTCGGCCAGCGACTGCAGCGTCGCGGCAATCATCGCCGTCACGATCAGGCCATCGCGGCCGGTGCTCTCTGGCGCCACGCCCTTCGCCACGCAGTCGACGAAGTAGCGGATGGGCTCGTACTGATAGCCCCACGCCTTGCCGTACCGCGTCACGGCGGTGGAGGAGAACGGCGTGTGGTAGCGGTCCGTGAAGGCCCACAACGAGGGCTCGTTCTTGATCTCGAGGCCCCCGCGCTCGCCGTACACCGTGATCCGGTTGTCGACGACGTTGGTGAAGCTGTCGGGGACGATCCAGGACGTCTCGAACGTGCAGATGGCGCCTCCCTCGAACTCGACCAGCGCCTGGATCGTGTCCCAGCAGGGAATACCGCGACCCTCGAGCACGCCGCGCGTGCCCTTGGCGTAGACCTCGACCGGCTCGCGCTGGAACAGCCAGCGGATCAGGTCCATCGTGTGCGGATAGAGGAACCACTCGGGGCCGCTCTGGCCACCCCACGACAGCATGGAGGTCGGCACGTGGATGGTGTCGCTGAGTCGGGCGTACGCCATCACCGGCGCGCCGAGCTCACCGCGCTCGACGTAGGCCTTGGCGCCCATGTAGAGCGGATGCCAGCGTGCGTGGAAGTCCACCATCAGGAAGCGGCCCGCGGCGTCGGCGGCCTCGACCATGGCCTGCGCTTCGGCGACCGTCGTGGCGAGCGGCTTCTCCACGAGCACGTGCTTGCCGGCCGCCAGCATCGTGAGCACTGGCTCGGCATGCAGGTGGTCGGGGGTCGCGACGGTCACGGCATCGACGTCACTGGCCGCCACCTCCGCGAGGTCGGTCGTCCAGGCGCAGCCGCAGCGCTCGGCCAGCACCTGGGCCCGATGGGCGTCGCGATCGCAGACGACCGCCACCGTGCATCCGGGGTGATCCGTCAGCGCGACGGCATGGTTGCCGCCCCACAGGCCCGCTCCGACAATCCCGACTCTCACCGCCATGTGCGTTCCGCTCCTGGGTAGACAGGTGGATCGTCGGTGACGG
Organism: Luteitalea sp.; assembly: GCF_022842525.1. NCBI lineage: Bacteria > Pseudomonadati > Acidobacteriota > Vicinamibacteria > Vicinamibacterales > Vicinamibacteraceae > Luteitalea > Luteitalea sp. The sequence goes on along the minus strand of NZ_JALHPM010000027.1, from coordinate 10,508 downwards.
CCGGCTCGGAGAGCCGGCCCTACCCTCGTCCCGCGACGGCCGGCTCAGAGAGCCGGCCCTACCCTCGCGGGCCCGCCCACCGACGTCGCCAACGTCGTGGTGCAGTCTATCCGAGTCAGGCGTGACGACGGGTGCGCGTGGTGAGGCGCGTCGGTGCCACCTCACGCGGGGCGAGCGTGGCAGCGACCTGCCAGGCCGGCTGACCCGACTGCAGGGCCAGCACCGTCTCGCGCACCGTCACGACGTCGCCGACGACGATCGTGGCGGGCGGGCGGACGTCCTTGGCGCGGGCGAGGATGGTGCCGAGCGTGCCGATCGTGATGCGCTGATCCTCGAACGTCCCGCGCTCGATCACCGCCACCGGCGTGTCGGCGCGACGGCCGTGTGCGGTCAATCGGGCGACGATCGTCGGCAGGCGTTCCACCCCCATCAGGAAGACGGCGGTGGGGATGCGCGCCGCAACGTGCCAGTCGACGGCGGGCCCCGGCGCATCGTCGGCTTCATGCGCCGCGAACACGGCGAAGGCGGCCGACACGCCGCGATGCGTCACCGGGATGCCAGCGGTGCCCGGAACGCCGATCGAGGACGTCACGCCGGGCACGACCTCGAAGGCCACGCCAGCTTCGGCCAGCGCGATCATCTCCTCGCCGCCGCGGCCGAACACGAACGGGTCGCCGCCCTTCAGGCGCACCACCACCCGACCGGCGCGGGCGTGCCGCACCATCAGGTCGTGGATGCTCTCCTGCCGGTCGTCGCCCGGCGCACCCGGCGCGCGACCGCAGTAGACGCGCTCGGCGTGGGCGGGCGCGTGCTCGAGCAGCGCGGGGTGGGTCAGGCGGTCGTAGAGCAGCACATCGGCGCGGCGCAGGGCCTCGACGCCGCGCAGCGTGATCAGATCCGGGGCCCCGGGGCCGGCACCGACGAGGATGACCTTGCCGTCGTTCACGTTCAGACTCCCTTGCAGGCCCGGCACACGTCGGGCCGATCGTCATGCACGACGCAGCGCGCGTGCGGGTCGTGCGGTGCGGCCGCCCGACGAAGGTATTCGCGCATGGCGAGGTCGGCCTGTGCCGTGTCGCCGGCCACCAGCAGCGACGGCACGCAGCCTTCGAGCACGCCTTCCCACAGGGTCTGGCGTCGCGCGTAGGTGTCGATGTGGCGCTTCACTTCCGGCCGCCAGCTCCCGAGGTAGTCGGCCAGCACCCCGGTCTCAGGCGTCAGCACCTCGTGCTGCACCCGATCGCGAATCTGCTTGGCGAGCGCCGGGCTGGTGCCCGCCGTCGAGATCGCCACCTGCACGACGCCCTGCCGGGCGACCGCCGGCGCGATGAAGTTGCAGTGATCGAGATCGTCGACGGCATTGGCGACGCGATTGGCCTGGTCCGCCAGGCGGTAGATGCGCGCATTGACCTCGCGGTCGTCGGTGGCGGCATAGACGAGGAACTGCCCGTCGAGGTCGTCCGGCACGAAGGTCCGCGGGTGCCACACCAGCACCCGGGCGTCGCTCCACGCCACGACGTCGGCGCTGACCTCTGGAGCGACCACCGTCACGAGCGCTCCGGCCTCGACCAGGCCGCGCACCTTGCCCGTCGCAATCGGCCCACCGCCGACCACGAGACAGGGGCGTCCGTGCAGATCGAGGTAGATGGGGTAGAACATGTCACCCCACCGGCTGCGCGTCGGTTGCCGCCGCCACCAGTCCCTTGAGGGCGTCGAAGCCGAGGCGGTCGCAGAAGTCGCCGAAGCCCTCGCCCTCGCGCCGGTCGTCGCGGAACGCCGCCAGCAACGGCGTGAGCGTGGCCGCCACGCGACCGATCGGGACGAGGTCGAGGAACGGCCGCGCCAGGCGCGAGCCAGCGACATCGCCGCCCAGATAGAGCAGGTACTTGTCCAGTGATCGACCGACCAGCGCCACCTCGGCGACGTACGGCCGCGCACAGCCGTTCGGGCAGCCGGTCATGCGGAAGACGATGGGCAGCCCCGGCAGACCGACCTGGTCGAGCGCCTGATCGATGTCGGCCATCACGCGCGGCAGCACCCGCTCGGCCTCGCTGATGGCCAGGCCGCAGGTCGGCAGTGCCGGGCAGGCCAGACTGTTGCGGCGCACGCCGCTGATCTGCCCGACCGTCACCACCTGGTGCGCCTCGAGGACAGCCTCGACGGCCTCACGATCGGCGGTGCGAATCCCCGACAGCAGGATGTTCTGCTGGGCGGTGAGCTGGACATCCGTCCCGAACTGCTGCACCACCGCGCGAATACCGGTGCGCAGGCGCTCGTCGCCCACATCGCCGATGCGCCCGCTGTCCACCGGGATGCCGATCGACCAGAGGTCCGGCCCCTGCCTATTCCAGCCGAGATGGTCGTGCACGACGAAGGCGGGCATCGGGCGCGGCGGCTCGATCGTGAACGGCACGCGAGCACGAAGCTCCTCGCGAAACTTCTCGATGCCCCACTCCTCCAGCACGTACTTCAGGCGGGCGTGTTTGCGGTTGGTGCGATCGCCGAAGTCGCGATGGACGGTGACGATGGCCGTGATGACGTCGACGGCATGCTCCGGCGCGACGAAGCCGACCACGTCCGCCAGCCGCGCGAACGTCGCCTCCTTGTTGTGGGTCACGCCCATGCCGCCGCCCGCCACGACGTTGAACCCGGCCAGCGTCCCATCGTCATCGAACAACGCGATGAGGCCGGCGTCGTTGGTGAAGATGTCCATGCAGTTGTCGCCGGCGAAAGCGATCGCCGCCTTGAACTTGCGCGGCAGGTACGTCGTGCCGTAGAGCGGGTCGTCCTCGTCGGCCACGATGGCCTCGCCGTCCACCCAGATCTGGTGGTAAGCCTTCGTTCTGGGCAGCGTCGCGGCACTGAGCGCATCGGCGATCTGCTGGACGACGACCCGCTGCGGGTCGTCGCTCGGCGCGGGGCAGCACATGACGTTGCGGACGACGTCGCCGCAGGCCCCGAAGGTCGTGACCAGCGCGTGATTGAGGTCGCGGATGGTGTCGCGCAGGTGGCCCTTCACCACGCCGTGGAACTGGATGCCCTGCCGCGTGGTGATGCGCAGCGTGCCGTTGCCGTAGCGGGTGGCGATGTCGTCGTGCGCGAGATACTGCTGCGCGGTGAGGCGGCCGCCCGGCAGCTTGCTGCGCACCATGAAGATGTACTCCTTGGCCGCCGCGCCACGCTTGTCCCGGTTCGTCTGCTCGTACGACCCGTGGAACTTGATGAGGACCTTGCCGGCTTCACTCAGGAAGGCGTCGGCACTCTCCAGATCGCTGGGCAGTGGCCCACGCAGCCCCTGGCTCTCGGCCTTCACTTGTTCGACGTTCAGCTTGCTCATGTCGAGCTCCTACAGCAGCGGATCGGCCGCCAGCGTCTCTGCCGCGGAGACGAAGCCGACGCCGGCCGTGCTGCTGGTGTCCGTATCGATGATCACGAAGGCGCCATTGGGCGGGTTGTCCGCGTAGGCGTCTGCGTGGATGGGTTCGCCGAGCCGCACCGCCACCGTCGCGAGCTGGTTCAGCCGGAGTTCGGTCGGGCCCGGCACGGTCGTGGTCGCCTGCAGTGTCGTCACGTCGATCAGCCCGGAGATGGCGGTGATCTTCGCACGCACACGGTGAACGCCGTGCTGAAGCAGGTACACGCGGTCGGGGCGCAGCGGCTGTTCGTCGAGCCAGCACACGGTGGCGTCGAAGGCACGCCTCGGCTCGGGGGGCCGGTCGGGCGAGGCCAGCACGCTGCCTCGGCCGACATCGATGTCGTCGGTCAGTTCGAGGCTGACGGAGTCGCCGGCTTCGGCCCGGGTGATCACGCGCCCGTGCCGGGTCAGGCTGGCAATCCGGCTCCGCCGGGCGCCCGGCTGGACCACGACGTCGTCGCCGACGGCGAAGGTGCCGCTCGCGACGCGACCGGCGTAGGCGCGCACGTCGATGGCGCCCTCGTGGCGTGGACGCAGCACGCGCTGCACCTGGAGCCGCGCCGGCAGCGTGGCGCGCTGATGCGTGTCGGCCGTCTCGAGCAGCTCGAGCAGGGTCGGCCCGGTGTACCAGGCCAGGTGTGGCGACGGCGTGGTGACGTTCTCGCCGTGCAGCGACGACACCGGCAGGATGTGCAGCACCTGCCCGGCGGATTGCACCGGCGCGGCCATCGCGCGGAAGGCCGCGGCGATGGCGTCGAATCGGGCCTGGCTGTAGTCCACCAGGTCCATCTTGTTGACGCAGACGACGACGGTGGGAATACGCAGCAGCGCCGCGATGAAATGGTGCCGGTGTGTCTGCTCGACCAGCCCGTTGCGTGCGTCGATCAGGATCACCGAGACCGAGGCCGTCGAGGCGCCCGTGACCATGTTCCGCGTGTACTCGACGTGGCCCGGCGTGTCCGCGATGATGAAACGGCGCCGCGGCGTGGCGAAATACACGTGCGCGACGTCGATCGTGATGCCCTGCTCGCGTTCGGCGATGAGGCCGTCGGTCAGCAGCGACAGATCAAGACCCTCGGCGCCGCGACGCCGGCTGGCCGCTTCGATCGCCTGGAGTCGGTCCTTCATCACCGACCCGGTCTCGTAGAGCAGTCGTCCGATCAACGTGCTCTTGCCATCATCCACGGACCCGGCCGTGGCGAGACGGAGGAGATCCATCTAGAAGTACCCTTCCCGCTTGCGTTGTTCCATGGCTGCTTCCGACCGCTTGTCGTCGATGCGAGCCCCGCGTTCCGATTCCTTCGAGGAGGCGATCTCGGCGATGACCGAGTCGAGGGTCACCGCGCTGGAGGCCACCGCGGCGGTGCACGTCATGTCACCGACCGTGCGGAACCGGACCAGAGCGCGATACGGCTGTTCGTCGGGCCCCTTGTTGATGTACGGCGAATCGGCCCACAGCAGGCCGTCGCGGTCGAAGACCTGGCGCTCGTGAGCGAAGTAGAGCGACGGCAGGGGGATGTCCTCGGCGCGGATGTACTCCCACACGTCGAGCTCGGTCCAGTTCGAGATGGGGAAGACGCGGACGTTCTGCCCCGGGGCGATGCGGCCGTTGAGCATGTCGAACAATTCGGGGCGCTGGCGCCGGGCGTCCCACTGCCCGAACTCGTCGCGCACCGAGAAGATGCGCTCCTTGGCGCGGGCCTTCTCCTCGTCGCGCCGCCCGCCGCCGATGCAGGCGTCCAGCTTGAGCTCCTCGATGGCATCGAGCAGCGTCACCGTCTGCAGCACGTTGCGGCTCGCGTATCGACCACGTTCCTCGGTGACCCGACCCCGGTCGATCGAATCCTGCACGGACCGGACGATCAATTGCAGGCCGAGCGTGGCGGCGAGCTGGTCCCGATGGACCAGCGTCTCCTCGAAATTGTGGCCGGTGTCGACATGCAACAGAGGAAAGGGGACCGGCGCCGGCGCGAAGGCGCGCACGGCCAGATGCGTGACGACGATCGAGTCCTTGCCGCCCGAGAACAGGATCACCGGTCGCTCGAACTGCGCGGCGGTCTCGCGGAGGATGTAGATGGCCTCGTCGGCCAGTTCCAGGGGGAACGTACTCATCGGTGCAGCCCGCACTCCTTCTTCGAGGTCTCCCACCACCAGCGGCCGTCGCGGGGATCCTCACCGGCGGCGATGGCACGGGTGCAGGGGGCGCAGCCGATGCTGACGAAGCCGCGCGCGTGCAGGGGATTCTGCGGCACGTCGTGGGCCGTCAGGTAGCGGAGCATGGCGTCGGTGTCCCAGTCGATGAGCGGGTTGCACTTGAGCAGCTCGTAGCCCTCATCCCACTCGATCACCCGCATCGTCTGGCGATTGGCCGACTGCTCGCGGCGAAGGCCCGTGATCCAGACCTCGGCGCCCTGCAGGGCCCGCTGGAGGGGCCGGACCTTGCGGATGTGGCAGCACTCCTTCCGAAACTCGACCGACTCGCGGAAGCTGTGATGGCCTCGCGCGCCAGTCAGCGCTTCGACCTCCGGCGTGTCCGGGAAGAACACCTCGATGGGGCGGCCGTGCCGGGCGCGGGTGGCGTCGATCAGGGCGTAGGTCTCCTCGAACAGGCGGCCCGTATCCAGTGTGAAGACGCGGATGGGCAGGTCGGCGCGCCAGATGGCGTCGGTGATGACCTGATCCTCCTGACCGAGCGAGGTCGAGAAGACGACCCGCCCGGGGAAGCGCTCGGCAACGCGACGCAGGCGTCCCGTCAGGTCCAGGGTGTCGAGGTCGGCCGCGAGGGCATCGATGTCGTGCACGGTGGGCATGGGCATGATCTCAGGCTCGGGTGGTGCCGAAGCCCCAGCGCTCGGCGACGCGTCGCTCGAGCGGGGCGAAGAGCAGCTGGTTGAAGGTGACGCCGACGAGGATGATCAGCGTCATGACGGCCATCACCTGCGCGGCGTCGTTGAGATCGCGACCGGTCTGCAGGAGATTGCCGAGCGAGAGCGAGAAGTAGAGCAGCTCGGCGGCCATCAGCGATCGCCACGCGAACGCCCAGCCCTGCTTGAGCCCGGCCAGGATGGTCGGGAACGCTGCCGGCAGCACCACCTCGGTGTACAGTCGGACGCCGGTCGCGCCGAGATTGCGCGCCGCCTTGACGAAGATCGGTGGCGTGTTGGCGATGCCGTCACGCACGCCGAGCACGACGGAGAACAGCGAGCCCATGACGACGACGAAGATGATGGCGCGCTCGTTCAACCCGAACCACAGGATGGCCAGCGGCAGCCAGCACACGCTCGGCAGCGCCTGCAGCCCGACAATCAGCGTGCCGACCGTGTTGCGCAGGGCCGTGTAGCGCACCAGCAGGGTGCCGAGCACCACGCCGCCGACCAGCGAGAGGCCGTAGCCGATCAGCAGGCGCACCAGGCTGACCGACGCGCCGTGCACGAAGAGGCCGTTGCGCAGCCCGGCGACGAGGGCGCGGCCGACGGCGAGCGGGCCGGGCATCAGGTAGTCGGGCCAGGGACCGACACGCGAGACCAACTCCCAGGCGCAGAGCAGCACCGTGAAGAAGACGATGCGGTGCGCGAGCACCGAGCGGCGCAGGCGGGTCAGGCGGCGGTCGCGGGCGCGCGGCGGTGCCGTGTCGAGGGTCGTGGGCGCCGGGAGCGTGTGGGTGTGGATGTCCATGGTCAGGCCTCGATCCGCGAGTCATCGGTGGTGGCGTCCAGGGCGCGCCGCAGGACCTTCATCAGGTCGGCGGCCTGCTGCATCACGGCGACGTCTTCGAGCGAGCGCGGTCTGGGCAGCGTGACGCGCACGTCGGCGACGATGCGGCCTGGGCGTGGCGAGAAGACCAGGACGCGGTCGCCCAGGGCCACGGCCTCGCGGACGTTGTGGGTGACGAAGAGCACGGTCTTGCGGGTCGCCGCCCACAGCGACTCGAGTTCCTCGTGCAGGCGGTCGCGCGTGAGCGCATCGAGGGCGCCGAAGGGTTCGTCCATGAGCAGCATCGACGGATCGGTGGCGAGGGCCCGCGCGAGGGCGACGCGCTGTCGCATGCCCCCGGACAACTGGTGGACGTACGCCCCCTCGAACCCGCGCAGGTGGACGCGGGCGATCCAGTCACGCGCGACCTGTCGCTGGTCGTCCACCGGCCGCGTCGAGTGCTTCAGGCCGAAGGCGACGTTGTCTTCGACCGTGAGCCACGGGAACAGCGCCGCATCCTGAAAGAGCAGGACGCGGTCCGAGGAGGGACCCGCCACCGGTGTGTCGTCCACGGTGATGGTGCCGCTCGTGGCCGGCTCCAGCCCGGCCACCAGTTGCAGCAGCGTCGACTTGCCGCACCCACTGGCACCGAGCAGGCAGACGAACTCGCCTGGCTCGACGTCGAGATCCGTCGGTGCGAGCGCGTCGACCGTCCGGTCGCCGCTCACGTACGTCTTCTGGACCCCGCGCAGGTGCAGGGCGCGCCCGGTACTCATCGCGGGCCTCCGGCGCCAATGGGCGGCAGGCCCTTCTCGCGCAGCACGTCGTTCAGCGGGTCGAGGGCGTACAGCTGCTGCAGGTCGGGCGCGGCGTCGCCGAGGAACCCGAGCTGATGGGCATGGTCGGCCATCACGGCCACCGTGTCGGCCAGCGGATCCCAGGTGAAGTCCACGTGCCGGAACGCCGTCTCGAGCACCCGCGCCGGCAACGCCGCGGTGGTGATCCGCTTGATCTCGGCGTTGACGACGCGCTGCGCGTCCGCCGGATGATCGACGACGAACTGTGTCGCCTCCACATGGGCCCGGAGGAACGCGCGGACGATGTCGGGGTGGCGCTCGAGGAAGGGCGTGGCGACGATCACGTGCGTGGTGGCGAAGCGCCCCTCCGGCCACCGGGTGCGTTCGTCGAACCACACCGTGGCGCCGGCCTCCTGCATCAGGCGCGTGCACCACGGTTCGGCCGTCCAGGCGCCATCGATCTGGCCGCGCTGGAACACGGTGAGGATGTCGGCCGGCTGCATCGGCACCACGGCGACCGTGCCGCCCTCATCAGAGGTCCGCAGGCCAGCACCCTTCACGAGGAAGCGCAGGGCGATGTCCTGCGTGCCGCCTCGCTGTGGCGTCGCGATGCGCTTGCCGGCGAGATCGGCCGGTGTGCGAATCCCCGCCTCCGGGCGGACGACGAAGAGGGAGCCTCCACTCGATGCGCCGGCGATGACGCGCAGGGCGGCACCGCGGCTCTTCACGAAGCCGTTCAGGGCCGGGCTCGGGCCGACATAGGCGATGTCGACTTCACCGGCCAGCAGCGCTTCGATCAACTGCGGGCCGGCGCTGAAGGGCGTGACGTCGAGCGTGTGCGGGGCAAGTGCCGTGCGCAGGCGACCATCGGCTACGGCGACCAGGGCCGTGGCGTTGGTCAGGTTGGGCAGGTGTGCGACGGTCACCGTCACGGACCCATCGCTTGCGGGTGCAGACGACGAGCCGCACGCCACGACGGGCACGAGGGACAGAACCAGCAGCAGGCGCAGCAACACGTCGTGATCCTTGGGGTGCCCCGTCAGGCGAGGGCGAGGGCGCCAGCGGGGTGACCGCGCTCGAGGGCGTGGCCACACAAACAGAAAGGCCCGGAAGGGAGGCTTCCGGGCCGCGAATGCTCCGAGCAGGGTGGCGTGTCAGCGACAACAGGCCAGGCAGCGGGGGACATCGAGAGCGGAAGCCAGAGGCAGGGCGCGACAACAACAGGCGCACATACGACGCCCCCTGCTGATGCTCGACCCGGCAGTCACGTTCCGCTGCATGCGCTCATCCTGCGTCGGGCGGCAGCGAGGTGCAAGGGCGGCAGGTGTCATATGACGCAAGTCGGCGGGAAACGGGAAACCGGAAACGGGAAACCGGAAACCGGGAGTCGGGAGTCGGGAGTCGTGAGTCGGAAACCGTAGAGCCGGGTGTGCGCTGAGCGACAATGGCGCGCATGGATCTGTCGCGCTTCGCTCGCCGTCGGTACACCGTCGGTCCCTCTCCGATTGAACCACTGCCGAGGTTCACGGCTGCGTTGGCGGCCGAGTGTCCGGCCGGGCATCGCCCCGAGGTCTGGGTGAAGCGGGACGATCAGCTCGGCTTGTTCCCCGGTGGCAACAAGACGCGCAAGCTCGAGTTCCTCGTGGCCGATGCGCTCGCGCAGGGGGCGGACACGCTCATCACGTGTGGCGCGCCGCAGAGCAACCACTGCCGCATCACGCTGTCGGCGGCCGTCAAGGAGGGGCTGCGATGTCGCTTCGTCATCGAAGAGCGTGTGCCCGGGAGCTTTCGCGAGGACGGGAGCGGTAATCACTTCCTGTTCCGGTTGATGGGCGTCGAGTCGCTGCGGGTGGTGCCAGCGGGCACCGACATGGCGGCTGAGATGCAGCGTGAGGTCGAGGCGCTGGCGGCCGAGGGCAGGCGTGGCTACATCATCCCGGGCGGCGGCTCCAATGCCATCGGCGGGCTCGGGTATGTGGCGTGCGTGCAGGAACTGATGGCGCAGAGCTTCGAGACGGGCATGCACTTCGACCACGTAATCGTCGGGTCGGGCAGCTCCGGCACGCACGGGGGCATGCTCGCCGGCGTGCTCGGTCATCGCTACGACATCGCGCTGACCGGGATCGGCGTGAGCCGCGACCCGGACCTGCAGGTGCCGCTGGTGCAGCGTGAAGCGCAGGCCATCCACGATCTGCTCGGCACGGGAGTGACGGCGCCGGCGGAGGCCGTGCAGTGCGTCGGGGGCTACTGGCAGCCGAAGTACTCGGTACCCAATCGGCCGATGGTCGAGGCCGTGCAGTGGCTGGCGCGCAGCGAGGGACTGCTGCTGGATCCGGTCTACACCGGGAAGATCATGGCGGGCCTGATCGGCATGGCCCGCGCCGGCCAGTTCCGCGACAGCGAGCGCGTGCTCTTCATGCACACCGGCGGCTTGCCGGGCATGTTCGCGTACGAGCAGGTCCTGCTCGAATGATTCAGAATTCAGGTCCTTCCGGGAATAGCGTGGGCAGCTCGGGCCGGCTGCGCGGGCCACTCGGCGGGTGAGCGGCCTGCTCGCCGGCCTTGCGCCGGGCAAAACGGTGGCGTAGAACCGCCGGATGCAG